>NZ_JBXWRZ010000011.1:0-93967 GCF_059613165.1 Ruegeria sp. BHSB172 | reverse complement strand
CTCTGCAGGCCAAACGCCAAAAAAATGGCGCGGGGTGGAGCAGCCAGGTAGCTCGTCAGGCTCATAACCTGAAGGTCAGAGGTTCAAATCCTCTCCCCGCAACCAAATTCCAACATATATTACAATACCCTCGCACCGCCCTCAGCGCGGCTTTAATATACGACATGGCGCTGAAAGCGCGTCCCTCCGCTACCCAAAGATTAGACCTGCCCGTCGCAAAACCACTCACTGTGATGTAAAGTCTGCTCGACCCTTCTAAGGTGCACACATAACGCGTAGCGACAGAGACATTCTAAGTCTGTATCGCCCGCAGAGCAGACATTAAGTTGAATTCAAGCAACGACTGCACCGAGCCCAAAGCGGATGCTGCATCACACGAGAAAGGGAACTAAGTTCCGGATAGGGGACTTTCGCTGCGCCTGCTTGCTTCAAGGCGCCTTGCCTTGATTTGGGACAACGCCATGCCACGGGAACTGTGCCACAAGAGCATTGTCCACAACGAAAGGGCCATACGCCATGCCAGCCGACGTACCACAAGTAGAGCACCATATTGTGGGTGGCGGTATTGCCGGGTTGGCAGCGGCCGTATTCCTTGTCCGGGACGCGGGTGTCGAAGGCGAAAGAGTCCGAATTTATGAACAGCTCGACGTAACCGGGGGGTCTCTCGACGGGTCTGGTAACGCTGCGGATGGATACCTGATCCGCGGCGGTCGGATGTTCGAAGAGCATTTCGTTTGCACCTTTGACCTTCTGGACACCATTCCTTCAGTGGACGACCCCAACGTCTCCGTCACCGAGGACATCTTGGCTTTCAATGGCATGGTGACAGGATCCTCCAACTGCCGCCTTGTGCGTGACGGAAAACCGGCTGCGGATCGCTACGACCTTACGCTCGAAGCCCGTGACATCATCGATATCAACCGTCTGATCTTGCATTCGGAACGCAGCCTGGGCTCCCAGAGAATCGACGACTGGTTCAAGCCATCCTTCTTTGAAAGCAATTTCTGGCTGATGTGGTCCACCATGTTCTCGTTTCAGCCTTGGCACGCGCTAAGCGAGATGCGGCGCTACTTGCGGCGGTTCATCCACCTGTTTCCCGGCTTCACCCGGATCGCCGGGATCCTGCGCACTCGGTACAATCAGTACGACTCGCTGATTGCACCGATCGTGACCTGGTTGCAAGACAGGGGCGTTTATATCGCCATCGGCGCGCAGGTCGTCGATGTGAGGATTGAGGGTGCAAGGCGGGACCGCCGCGTCACCGCTCTGGAGTTTGTGGATGGCACTACGGCACCGATAACCGAATCTGATCGCGTCTATCTGACTCTCGGCTCCATGACTGACTCGTCTGTCATGGGTTCAAATAACCGCGCACCATCCTTGGAGGATAGAGAGGGCGGCGCCTGGTTGCTTTGGCGCAAGCTCGCGGCGCAGCATGAAGGCTTCGGCCATCCCGAGGCGTTCTGCAGCGACACCGGCAAGACCGCGTGGCATTCCTTTACCGCCACCTTGGATGGTCCGGATTTCTTTGAGTTCATGGAGGATTACACCAACAATCGGACCGGAACCGGAGGACTTGTCACCTTTGCCGATTCTGCCTGGACCCTTTCCATCGTGCTCTTTCACCAGCCCCACTTTCGCGGTCAGAAACATGGCACATACACGTTCTGGGGCTATGGGCTGCGGGGTGAACGTTCCGGCGATTTCGTACACAAACCCATGTGGGAGGCCACGGGTGATGAGATCATCTCCGAGCTCTCCTGTCATCTGAGGCTGAACAATGCGCAAAAGGCATGGTTCGAGGGCGCGCGCGTACTGCCCTGTCGGATGCCGTTCATTACCAGCCAGTTCATGCCGCGTCGCCCAGGAGATCGTCCCGATGTGCGCCCGATTGGCGCGCGGAACTTTGCGGTGATCGGGCAATATTGCGAGCTGCCACGGGATTGCGTTTTCACAGTGGAGTATTCTGTGCGCTCCGCCCGCGCTGCCGTGTCGAGCTTGACAGGGCGGGTGGACCCGCCGCCGGCAGTGGCACGCACTGACCTCGACCCGATGGTGCTGGCCCGAGCTGCCCGCGTGCTCTTGGGGATGTGATCGACTTGAGAAATCGCCATACACCACAACCGTTGTCTTGAGAAGAAAAGCTGCACTGCACCTGAGTGACCTCATTCTTTTCTTCTGCAGCATTGGCAGGCCACCGCGAACGGCGTGTGAAAAGCCAATCCGCCAGGTGGGCGTGGATGCTACTCAGATCGGCAAACTGGTCAATCGACCGCAACAAATGGCCCTGAGGCACGTGATCTTCGAGTGAGAACTCATAGAACAGTGATGCCTGCGCTTCCTGCCTCGGTCCCATCATCGTTCAATCCCCCATCTAACACGGAAACTAAATCGGCGACTTCGGTTTCGATCAAGGGCAAGTTTTTCAACAAAATAGGCCCATCTCAGACCTTAGTGCGTGGCGCAGCATCGGTCACAAAAGGGCTCGAAACGGAACTTCTCTGCGCCTGAAATCAATGACCAGTTTGAGCCGCTATCGCGCCGATTGAGACGGAATGGATGAAGGTCCGTTTGGTCCGAAACTCGGACATTGATGCCCGGGAACTCGGTGCGGTCATCATGAACGACCGCATTTTTTGCGGCGCAGCTGAAAGCTTCAGTCGATTTTACGCCGCATCTGCGAGCGTCAGAGCTGGATCATGTCCGTAAGGGCTCAGTGCGGACCTTGAAACGGGTTTCTTGATTGTCACTTTTTAGTCCAAAACGGCCATTATTTCAAACAGACAGGGAATGCGTAGAGATGGCTTCTTAGATTAATAGTTCCGTTAACGTTCGGTATAGGCCAAATCCTCTCCCCGCAACCAAATTCCAACATATATTACAATACGCTAGCGCCGCCCTCAGCGCGGCTTTTATATGCGACATGGCGCTGAAAGCGCGTCCCTCCGCTCCTCAAAGGGTTCAATCAATTACGTCCAGCCCCGAGGCCTCTCAGCGGCGACGACGCGACACGGGACAGAGGAAATGCTCATAGAGGGTTTCGCGGCGGATCACGTTTACCCTCTTGGCAAATATCCGACCTGACGCTGGACAATCTCGTTCTGACGGAGGCTGCGAAGGGAAACTTCTGAGCCCTTCGCGTCGTCGGAAATGCATCGACCATGTGCGGCGGGAGCTTGGCGTGTCTGTGTGCCGCGCCTGCCGCACGCTCGGTCAGCACCGATCCACGCAGCGCGAAGTGTCCCATGGCCGTGCCGATGAGCAACTTCTAACGGACGACATCATCGAGTTCGCCGATCAATACGGGCGCTATGATCCGCGTCGATCGCAAACTCAACCCCACGGACGTACTGGATGCGCTGAAGGACCTTTTCATACTGCGCGGACCGCCCCAATATACAAGATCTGACAATGGCCCGGAACTTATCGCGCAGAAGGTGCGGAACTGGATCGCGGCGGTCCAGGCAAAGACGACCTATTTCGAGCCGGGATCACCCTGGGAAACCGGATACTGTGAAAGCTTCAACGCGCGGTTCCGGGAGGAGCTGCTGAATGGCGAGTTGTTCTACACCTTTCGGGCAGCTCAAATCCTGATCGAGCATTGGCGCACACACTACAACACCGTCAGGCCGCACAGCGCATTGGGCTAACGCCCAACCGCGCCCCAAAGCGTCGTCCCGATGGTCGCAAGGCCCACGATGAACTAACAATCAAACCGGAACCACGAAGTGGCACGCCAAGGCGGTCGGATCGGCCTCAAACGAAAAGACCTGTAGGGACTCGGGATCCTAGCGGCGGCCCTGAACGCTCGGTGCGAACAAGCTCAGGCAAGCAAAAACGAGGGCTGCCACACAGACGATCGTCGGGCCTGCCGGCGTGTCCGCCACATAGGCGGCACGAAGTCCGGCAACTGCTGACGCCCCACCAATGGCCGCTGCGGTCAAGGCCATGGCTTCGGGCGATCGCGCAAGGTTGCGGGCGGCAGCGGCCGGAACGATCAACATCGCTGCGATCAACAGCACGCCAACGACCTTGATGGCAACCGCCACCGTCACGGCCAGAGCAATCGTCAGAACCAGTTGTTCCTTCCTTGGGTCGAATCCGCTGGCATAGGCCAGATCCTCGTTCAATGTCGCCGTCAGCAACCGCGACCAGCGCCAGCCGATCAGCGCGACGACAAGAGCGGCCCCGCCCCAGATCACGGCCAGATCCGCGGGCGACACTGCCAGGATGTCGCCGAAGAGATACGCCATGAGGTCGATTCGTACGCCGGTCAGGAAGGACACCGCCACCAACCCGAAAGCCAGCGCCGAGTGAGCCATGACGCCCAGCAACGTATCCATCGCGTAGCCGCGCCGTGACAGCATGGTGACCGTCAGGGCCATCAGCAGAGCAACGACCAGGGCGCCGGTGAAAACCGACATCTGAAATGCCAATGCGAGCGCCACGCCCAGAATCGCGGCATGGGCGGTCGCATCCCCGAAATAGGCCATACGGCGCCAGACGACGAAACATCCCAAAGGGGCCGCGGCAAAGGCGACGCCTACCCCCGCGAGCGTGGCGCGTATCATGAAATCATCGAGCATCATTCAGCAGCTTCTCGCGTGGTGTCGCATTGGTCATGGGCGTGGTCATGGTCGTGGCGGTACAAGGCCAGCGCGCCGCCGGTGCCCGTTCCGAACAGTGCCCGGTATTCCGGTGCCGAGGCCACCACCGCCGGAGAGCCCGCGCAGCACACGTGCCCATTGAGACAGATGACCCGGTCCGAGGCGCTCATGACCACGTGCAACTCGTGACTGACCATCAAAATGGCGCAGCCGGTTTCCCTACGAACCTCCTCGATCTGACGATAGAAGGCGGCCGAGCCGGGTTGGTCCAGGCCCTGGGTCGCTTCGTCAAGCAAAAGGAGATCGGGCTGGTCGATGAGCGCGCGCGCCAGCAGAACCCTCTGAAACTGCCCGCCGGACAGCTGCGACATCTGGCGCTTCATCAGGTCGGGAGCACCGGCGCGGTTCAGGGCCGCGACGCAGTCTTTGTGCGTCACCGGGTGGGTCAGGCGCATGAACCGTTCGACCGAGATCGGCAGTGTCGGGTCGATATGCAGCTTTTGTGGCACATAGCCAATCTTGAGGCCGGGCTTGCGGATTACCCGGCCGGAGCTTGGTTTCTCCGCGCCGATAACGGCCCGCAACAGGCTGGTCTTGCCCGACCCGTTGGGGCCGACGATAGTGACGATCTCGCCCGGTTCGATCACCATGTCCACGTCGCGCAGAACGGTGTTGGCGCCGTAGCGCAGGCTGAGGTGTTCAACGGTTACGAGGGGCATTATTGGGCCTTTTTGGTACAATCCGGGCACAAGCCTTCGGCTTCCACCACGGTGCGTTCGATTTCGAACCCTGCCGCACGGGCGGCGGCGCCCAAACCTCCCTTTGCCGTTGCCGCCTGTGCCTCGGCGACCGCATCGCATTTTCGACAGATCATGAAGGCCGGCGAATGGGTCGCCCCGGGATGCGAGCAGGCGACAAACGCGTTGAGGCGCTCGATCTTGTGGGCAAACTCGTTTTTGACAAGGAATTCCAGCGCCCGATAGGCCACAGGTGGCTGAGAGCCGAATCCCGCTTCGCGCAGGCGATCCAGAATTGAATAGGCGCCCATCGCGCGATGTTCCTGCAACAACATCTCGAGCACCTTGCGCCGGACCGGGGTCAGGCGCAGCCCACGTTCCTTGCACCGTGCTTCGGCCGCGGCTAGGGCCGTTTCAACGCAACTGTCATGGTCATGTGCGCGAAAGCCGACCGGGGCCGTGTGGTCGGACGGCAGGGATTGCGGATCACTTGTCATGTTATTCCATATCATGTATGTCGCTCGCTATGTTATAAAATCACACAGAGAGTCCGATGTCCAGAACGCTTGTCTTGAAAACGATCGCCGCGGTCTTGCTCGGGGGCGCGGCCATGGCAGATGTGCCCCGCGTGGCTGTCGATATTGCGCCGGTCCATTCGCTGGTGGTGCGGGTCATGGCCGGGGTGGGCAGCCCTGACCTGATCGTGCCGCCCACCGCTTCGCCCCATGAATACAATCTGCGTCCGTCCGAAGCCGCCGCGCTGCAAGAGGCCGATCTGGTGTTCTGGATGGGAAAAGATCTGACCCCCTGGTTGGAAGGTGCGATCGATTCGCTGGCGGGCGGGGCGACCGTGACCACCCTGCTGGAGTCCGATAGCACGCATCTTTTGGACATCCGCGAAGGGGCTTTGTTCGAAGCACACGACCATGATGGTCATGCCGATCATGATGATCATGCTGACCATGAAGGGCACGACCATGCGGATCACGACAATCATGAGCACGACGACCATGATGCCCATGGCCACGAGGACGAGCATGACGATGACCACGCGGACCAACATCGTCATGCACATGGCGCGCATGATCCGCACGCCTGGCTGTCGCCGCAAAACGCCCAAAACTGGCTGACCTTGATCGCAGCACAGCTTTCGGCGGCCGATCCCGAGAATGCAGGCACCTACTACGCCAACGCCGCAGCTGCGCAAGAGGATCTGTCGGCTCTGACCGATGAACTGACCACCATGCTTGCGCCGGTTCGGGGCGGGCGGTTCGTCGTGTTCCACGATGCCTATCAGTATTTCGAGCACGCGTTCGATTTCCCGGCCTCCGGTGCGATCTCGATCAGTGACGCGACCGACCCATCGCCGGCGCGACTTGCGGAAATCCGGGCGCGCATTCGTGACGAAGGCGTCGATTGCGTGTTGACCGAGCCGCAATTCAACCCAGGTCTCGTCGCAACCGTTTTGGAGGGGTCAACGGCCGAGACCGCTGTCATAGACCCGCTGGGGGCGAATTTTGAGCCGGGCGCGGATCTGTATCCGCAGACGATCCGCTACATGGCGCAGACTTTGGCCGACTGTCTGTCGCGGTAGGCTGTATTGCAACAGCGCGCTTGGTGCTTGTCCGGTTGCCGCCGTGACTTGTGGCACGCCACCCCGAAGAAAAGGCTTGCAACCGGTTGCAAAAAATAACATGGTCCCCTCAGATTTCTAATCTGGGGGGATCGAAATGCTCAGGGTCGGATTGCTTGGGGCGGGTCGTATCGGGCAGGTTCATGCGCGGACGATCTCGCAGCACCCGAACAGTGTCCTGTCCGCGGTTTCGGATGCAATCGAGGACAACGCCCGAACATTGGCCGCGGCCCATCGTGCCGACATGCGCCGTTCGGACGACATCATCGCGGACCCGCAGATCGACGCGGTCCTGATCGCGACGCCGACCGATACCCATTCGGGCCTGATCGAGGCCGCAACCGCTGCGGGAAAGGCGGTGCTGTGCGAGAAGCCGGTGGACCTTGACCTGGCCCGCGCCATGGCCTGTCAGCGCGTCGCCGCGCAGAACGGGCAACCCGTCATGATCGGGTTCAACCGCCGGTTCGACCCGAATTTCGCGACTCTCAAGGTCGCGTTGCAGGACGGCGAGATCGGTGCGCCCGAACTGCTGGCCGTGACCTCGTTCGATCCGGCGCCGCCGCCGGTCAGCTACATCAAAGTGTCTGGCGGGCTGTTCCGGGACATGATGATCCACGATTTCGACCTGTCCAACTACATGATGGGCGCGCTGCCCGAAACCATCTCGGCGGTCGGAACCTCGGTCGTCGACCCGGAAATCGCCGCCGCCGGTGATGTCGATACCGCTGTCGTCACCATGACCTATGCGGATGGGAGGATCGCGGTCATCAAGAATTCGCGCCGCGCGGTCTATGGCTATGACCAGCGCGTTGAAATTCTGGGCTCGGGCGGATTGCTGCAGGCGCAGAACGTTCTGGAACACACGGTCGTCAAATCAACCGCCGCTGGCGTCCTCAGTGCCAAACCGACCTATTTCTTTCTCGAGCGCTACATGGCGGCGTATCGCGCCGAATGGGATGCGTTCGTGACGGCGATTACCACCGGAAGCCAGGTGCCGGTCACCCTGGAAGACGGGGTCGCCGCGCTGGCGATGGCCGAGGCCGCGACCCGCTCGGCGCGGACCGGCGCGCCGGTCCGATTGGAGGAATTTTTGAAACCGGTTGCAAAATGACGCCAGATGCGGAAACTGAAATGGTCTCGTAGCGCTACGGGACGGCAGAGATTCGGCCTCGGTCGAATGAAAGGGTCCTGAGACCCGGACAAGGAAATGATCTGTCCTAGTGGGAGGAAACGTAATGAACAAATTTTTCAAAGGGGCGCTCGCCGCCGGCGCGCTGGCGCTGGCCACTCCGGCCTTTGCGCAGGATATCGTGGTCGTGTCGCACGGCCAGGCGAATGACGCGTTCTGGAACGTGGTCAAGAACGGCGTCGAGCAGGCCGGCAAGGACATGGGCGTGAACGTCGAATACCGCGCGCCCGAAACTTTCGACATGGTCGCCATGTCGCAGCTGATCGACGCCGCCGTGAACCAGGAACCCGACGGGCTGATCGTTTCGATCCCGGATGCCGACGCGCTTGGCCCCTCGATCGAACGCGCGGTTGCCGCGGGCATCCCGGTAATATCGATGAACTCGGGCTCGGACGTGTCCAAGGAGCTGGGCGCGGCGCTGCATGTCGGCCAGGATGAGTTCGACGCCGGCAAGGCCGCCGGTGAGAAGCTGGCCGAAATGGGCGGCAAGAATGCGATCTGTGTGAACCACGAAGTCGGCAACGTCGCGCTGGACCTGCGCTGCGCCGGTTTCACCGAGGGCTTTGGCGGCAACGTGACCGTTCTGCCCACGTCGAACGACCCGTCCGAGATCGAGTCGAAAGTGTCGGCGGCTCTGGCTGCGGATGAAAGCGTCGATACCGTGATGGCGCTGGGCGCAAGCTCGGCCGGTGAGCCCGCCGTGGCCGCCGTCAAAGGGTCGGGGCGCGACGTGAACGTGGCCTCGTTCGACCTGTCGGCCAACTTCCTGCAGTCGATCGTCGACGGTGACGCGGCCTTTGCGGTGGACCAGCAGCAGTATCTGCAGGGTTATCTGCCGGTCGTATTCATGGCGCTGAACGCCAAGTACGGCCTGATGCCGGGCGGCAACGTGCCTTCCGGTCCGAACCTGATCACCGCCGACAAGGCCGGTCAGGTGGTCGAGCTGTCAGCTCAGGGCATCCGCTGATACCGGCGGGCTGAAAATCGGGGCGGCGTTAGGGCGCCGCCCCTGCCAAACGGGAGGAAACCATGACCGAGTCTGCACAAGTGGCGGTGGACGAACGGATCAAAAAGGAACCGTTCCTGACCAAGCTGATGAAGCGGCCCGAACTGGGGGCCATTGCAGGGGCGATCCTTGTCTTCATCTTCTTCGCCATCACGGCCGATGAATCGATGTTCACGCTTGCCGGCATCATGAACTTCATGACCCCGGCCGCCCAACTGGGTATTCTGGCCATCGGCGCGGCGCTGCTGATGATTGGGGGCGAGTTTGACCTGTCGATCGGCTCCATGGTGGCCTTTGCCGGCCTGTTCTTCGGGGTCTGCGTGGTGACCTGGCAACTGCCGCTGGCGGCCGCGATCCCGATGACGTTTGCCTTTGCGGCCTTTGTCGGGGCAGTCAACGGCACCATCGTCATCCGCTCGGGCCTGCCATCCTTCATCGTGACGCTGGCCTTTCTGTTCATTCTGCGCGGTCTGTCCCTGGTGGGGCTCAAGGCGGCCACCGGCGGGTCGACCCAGCTGCGCGGAGTGCGCGACCAGGTCGAAAATGACTGGCTCGCGCCGTTCTTTTCCGGCGAAGCTTTCGGCAGCCTGTTCACCTGGCTGGCCGAAAAGGGCTTGATCGACACGTTCAAAAGCGGCGCGCCCAAAGTGCCGGGTGTCCCGGTTGAAATCCTGTGGTTCGTGGCCTTCGCCATCGCCGCCACCTATGTTCTGCTGCGCACTCCGGCCGGCAACTGGATCTTCGCCTCGGGCGGCGATCGGGTTGCCGCGTCGAACTCGGGCGTACCGGTGAACCGGGTCAAGATATCCCTGTTCATGTTGACCGCCTGCTGCGCTGCGCTGGTGGCGATCATCACCGTGATCGATGCAGGCTCGACCGATGCGCGGCGCGGCTTCCAGAAGGAATTCGAGGCGATCATCGCCGCGGTGATCGGCGGCTGTCTGCTGACCGGCGGGTATGGCTCGGCCATCGGAGCGTTCTTCGGGGCGATTATCTTCGGCATGGTGGTCATCGGCCTGACCTATACCGATTTCGATCAGGACTGGTTCCAGGTGTTCCTGGGGGCGATGCTGCTGATCGCCGTTCTGTTCAACAACGCGATCCGCAAACGCGTAACCGGGGAGCGCTGACATGACCGAAGATACCAAGTTCCATCACGGCGACGCGGTCAAGGATGTGGCCCCGATCGTCGAAATGAAGGGCATCGAAAAGCATTTCGGCAATATCATCGCGTTGGCGGGCGTCAGCTTCGACGTCAAACCGGGTGAATGCCACTGCCTGCTGGGTGACAACGGGGCGGGCAAATCGACCTTCATCAAGACGATGTCGGGCGTGCACAAACCCACCAAGGGCGAGATCTATTTCGAAGGTCAGCCGATGTCCTTCGACACGCCTCGCGACGCGATGGAGGCGGGCATCGCCACCGTGTTCCAGGACCTGGCGATGATCCCGCTGATGAGCGTCACGCGCAATTTCTTCATGGGGCGCGAGCCGACCAAGGGGAAAGGCCTGTTGAAACGGTTCGACATCGAGCACGCCAACGAGGTCTGCATGGAAGAGATGCGCAAGATGGGCATCAACCTGCGTGGCCCCGATCAGGCGGTAGGCACCCTGTCGGGGGGCGAGCGCCAGACCGTGGCGATCGCCCGCGCGGTCTATTTCGGCGCCAAGATCCTTATCCTGGACGAACCGACCTCGGCGCTGGGCGTGCGGCAGACCTCGAACGTGCTGGCCACCATCGACAAGGTGCGCAGCCAGGGTATCGGCGTGGTCTTCATCAGCCACAATGTCCGGCACGCGCTGGCCGTGGGCGACCGGTTCACGGTTCTGAACCGCGGCAAGACGCTGGGCACCGCCCGGCGCGGCGAGATCTCGCCCGAAGAGCTGCAGGACATGATGGCCGGCGGGCAGGAGATGGCCGAGTTGGAAGGGTCGCTGGGCGGCACCGTCTGAAGGATTCTCCCCGGTGTCCCGCATCATGGGGGGCACCAGTATCACCAGGGTCCGGCAGGCCGGGCCACCCGGTCTGGGTGGTGGGCGTGTCGGATCCTTTCACGACAGAATGATTGCAACGGATTGCCCACGGCGGCCTCGTTCTGAAAGGGATCATGATGAGCAAGACAATCCGATTGACCGCGGCGCAGGCCCTGGTGCGTTACCTCGGCGCGCAGATGAACGAAGACGGCGAGCCCTTCATCGCCGGTGTCTGGGCCATTTTCGGCCATGGCAACGTGGCCGGTCTGGGCGAAGCGCTCTACGGCGTGCGCGACAGCCTGCCCACCTATCGCGGTCACAATGAACAGACCATGGCCCATTGCGCGATCGCCTATGCCAAGCAGATGCGGCGCAGTCGGGCCATGGCGGTCACCTCGTCGATCGGGCCGGGGGCGACCAACATGGTCACGGCCGCCGCGCTGGCTCATGTGAACCGCCTGCCGGTGCTGCTGTTGCCGGGCGATGTGTTCGCCAGCCGTGGCCCTGACCCCGTTCTGCAACAGATCGAGGATTTCACCGACGGCACCGTTAGCGCCAATGACTGTTTCCGCCCGGTCAGCCGCTATTTCGACCGGATCACCCGGCCCGAACATCTGCTGACTGCCCTGCCGCGCGCCTTCCGCACCATGACCGACCCGGCCGATTGCGGGCCGGTGACCTTGGGCTTTTGCCAGGACGTGCAGGCCGAGGCCTATGACTATCCGCTCAGCTTCTTCGAGCCGCGCATCTGGCACCAGCGCCGCATCCGCCCCGACGAAGGCGAGCTGGCCCGCGCGGCCGAAGCCATCCGGTCGGCCAAACGCCCGATCATCGTGGCCGGTGGCGGTGTCCATTACTCCGGCGCGACCGACGCGCTGCAGGCCTTTGCCGAGACCCACAACATCCCCGTGGCCGAGACGCAGGCCGGCAAATCGGCCCTGGCCTGGGATCACCCGCTGAACCTGGGCCCGGTCGGCGTGACCGGGGGCGAACCCGCCAACACCGTGTGCGCCGAGGCGGATCTGATCCTGGGTATCGGCACGCGGTTTCAGGACTTCACCACCGGGTCCTGGGGGTTATTTTCCAACCCCGAGCGCAAGATGGTCTGCCTGAACACCGCCGCCTATGACGCCGCGAAACACGGCGCGATGCCGCTGCTGGCCGATGCGCGGGTCGGGATCGAGGAATTGGGTGCGGCCCTGCAGGGCTATCGCGCCCAGCCGGTTCCCGACACGCTCAAGGCCGAGTGGTTTGCCAAGGTCGATGCGCTGACGGATGCGCCGGGCGACGCCAACGCGCTGCCTACCGACATGCAGGTGGTAGGCGCGGTGCAGCGCGCGGCGCATGACGACACGGTGGTGATGTGCGCCGCCGGCACCATGCCGGGCGAGCTGCACAAGCTGTGGAAGGCGCCGCGTCCGGGGGCCTATCACATGGAATACGGCTTCAGCTGCATGGGCTACGAGATCGCCGGCGCCATGGGCATCAAGATGGCCCAGCCCGACCGGGACGTGATCTGTTTCACCGGGGACGGCACCTACATGATGGCCAACTCGGAACTGGCGACGGCAGCGATGATGGGCGTGTCCTTCACCGTGGTGATCACCGACAACCGGGGCTTTGGCTGCATCAACCGGCTGCAGATGGGCACCGGCGGGGCCGAGTTCAACAACCTGCTGGACCATGCGGTGCACGAGACGCCATCGGCCATCGACTTCGCGGCCCACGCGGCGGCGATGGGGGCGACCGCGGTCAAGGTCGGCTCGATCGCCGAGCTGGAAGAGGCGCTGGCCAAACGCGGCGAGGTAAAAGGCCCCTATGTGATCGTCATCGACACCGACCCGTACCCCTCGACCGAATATGGCGGCACGTGGTGGGAGGTGGCGGTGCCCGAGGTCAGCACCCGCCCCGAAGTGAATGAAAAACGCGCAGCCTACGAGGCTGCTATCAAGGAAAGAAACACCAAATGAGCGTGAAGATCGGCATCTCTCCGATTGCGTGGCAAAATGACGACCTGCCCGACCTGACGGCGGCGTTCACGATGGAACAGGCCCTGAAAGAGGCGCGTCAGATCGGCTATACCGGGGTCGAGCGCGGGCAGCGTATGCCCGCCGACACAGAGGGTCTGCGCGCCTATCTGGAAGGCAACGACATTGCCCTGTGCGGTGGCTGGTGTTCGGGCAATTCGCTGGTCAACGATTTCGCCGCTGAACGCGACGCGGTACGCGCGCAGGTCGAACAGTTCGTGGCGTTGAACAGCCCCTGCATCGTCTATGCCGAATGCTCGAATACGGTTCAGGGCCAGATCGGCACCCCGGTCAATGACCGCCCGCAACTGTCGAAGGATGAGATCAGGGCCTATGGCGCCAAGATCACCGAACTGGCCAAGTGGATGGCCGATCAGGGGATGCCGATGGCCTATCACCACCACATGGGCACGATCATAGAAAGCGAAGATGACGTGAACTGGCTGATGGACGGATCCGGGCCGGAGGTGAAACTGTGCTTTGACACCGGGCATCTGCTGTTTGGCGGCGGTGATGTGCTGGCCACGCTGAACCGCTGGGGCGACCGGGTGCATCATGTGCATTTCAAGGACATCCGCCCCGGCATCGTGCGCGACACCCGCGGCAACCGGCGCAGTTTCCTGGATGCGGTGATCGCGGGGGCCTTCACGGTTCCCGGCGATGGCTGCATCGACTTTCAGGAGGTCGCCCATGCGTTGAAAGCCATGGATTACGAAGGCTGGATCGTGGTCGAGGCCGAGCAGGACCCGGCCAAGGCCCCGCCCTATGAATACTCGAAGATGGGCTATGACCACATCGTCGAGGTCTGCGGTCAGGCCGGCTTGACGATCACGGCCTGATCTTTCGCCCCCCGGGGCGCCGCCATGGGAAAGGAGCGTTTCATGGTCCGTCAGCAACCTGGTTTCGTCGGCTATTTCGGTCGTGAGTCCTGTGATCTGGACGAATTCAAGGCGCTGACCTCGCAGAGTCTGCGGCCCGAGCAGGTACCCCACGCGGCCGCGGTGGAAAAGAACGTGCCGGTCTATGACATGCACGCGCTGCGGCCCGCCTTGGAAACACCCGAAGCCCGGCGCGCCCTGCTGGCGGAATGGGGCTGGGTTTTGGGCCGATCTGCCGGGGTGATCGCGTTGAAAGGCGCCTATGCCGATACCGCGGTCATCGACCGGGCAACCGAGGTGTTTCGCCGGATCATCGAGGAAGAGCGTCAGGCCGGTGGCGGCGAAGGCGATCACTTTGCGGCCTCGGGCGCGAATGACAGGGTGTGGAACGCGCTGCAAAAGCAATGCCTGCGCGACCCCGAGGGCTTTGCGCTCTATTTCGGCAACACGGCGATTGCCGCCGCCTGCGAGGCTTGGCTGGGTCCCGATTACCAGATGACCGCGCAGATAAACCAGGTGCGGCCGGGTGGAAAGGCGCAGCAGGCGCATCGCGATTATCACCTGGGGTTCCAGACCGCCGACAAGGCGGCGCAGTTCCCGTCGCATGCCCATATGGTCACCGCCGCGCTGACCCTGCAGGGCGCGGTTGCCCATTGCGACATGCCCATCGAGAGCGGCCCGACCAAACTGTTGCCGTTCTCTCAGCTTTATGGCCCCGGCTATGTCGCCTTCCACGACGACGCGCATCGGGCGCATTTCGAACAGGCCTGCATCCAGTTGTCGCTGGCCAAGGGCGATGCGGTGTTCTTCAACCCGGCGCTGTTCCATGCCGCCGGCGAAAACAGCAGCGCCGACATCCACCGGATGGCCAACCTGTTGCAGGTTTCGTCGGCCTTCGGGCGGGCGATGGAGGCTGTGGACCGCAAGGCGATGTGTCTGGCCGTATTCCCCGCGCTGGTGGCGTTGAAACAGCGCGGCGATCTGGATGATGCCCGCATCGGTGCCGCAATCGCGGCCACGGCCGAAGGCTATCCCTTTCCGACCAATCTGGATACCGATCCGCCGATAGGTGGGAACGCTCCGCCCAGCCAGGCGGACATCCTGCGCCGGGCGGTCTCGGAAAGCTGGACGCAGGCGCAGTTGGAACAGGCGCTGGACGCGCTGCGGTTGCGGCAGGCGGCATGAGGGAACCCGGGCGGCCGGTGCTGCCCCAACACAGGTGAAACCGATGGCAGAACTTCTGAGAAAACCGTTCGGAACCCATGGTAAGGTGCATGACATCACGCCCGCCAGCGCCGGCTGGCGCTATGTGGGCTTTGGTCTTTTTCACCTGCGGGCGGGCGACCGCGCCGCCGAGGTCACCGGCGACCGCGAGGTCATTCTGGTGATGGTCGAGGGCAAGGCCCGGATCACCGGCGCCGGGCAGGATTGGGGCGTGTTGGGCGACCGGATGAACGTGTTCGAAAAATCTCCGCCCCATTGCCTGTACCTGCCCAACGGCACCGAGTGGGAGGCCACGGCCGAAACCGATTGCGTGATCGCCGTGTGCTCGGCCCCGGGCAAGGGCGGCCATGCCCCGCGCCGGATCGGGCCCGAGGGCATCACCCTGACCGAGCGCGGCAAGGGAACGAACACGCGCCACATCAACAACATCGCGATGGAGGCCGAAGATTATGCCGACAGCCTTCTGGTGACCGAGGTCTTTACCCCCAGCGGCCATTGGTCATCTTACCCCAGCCACCGGCATGACGAGGATGACTATCCCCGCATCACCTATCTGGAAGAGACCTACTACCACCGCCTGAACCCGGCCAGCGGCTTTGGCATCCAGCGCGTCTATACCGATGACGGTCAGTTGGACGAAACCATGGCCGTGTCCGATGGCGATGTGGTACTGGTGCCGCGCGGGCACCACCCCTGCGGGGCGCCCTATGGGTTCGAGATGTATTACCTGAACGTCATGGCCGGACCACTGCGCAAATGGCGTTTCGTTCCGGCGCCCGAAGTGGAATGGATCATGGAGCGCGACAAATGACAAAGGACTTTGCCATCTATCCCAGCCTGAAAGGGCGCACGGTGTTCGTGACCGGCGGGGCCTCGGGCATCGGGCGCGAGATCGTGCGCGGATTTGCCGAACAGGGGGCCAAGGTCGGCTTTGTTGACATCAACGCCGAGGGCGGCAACGCGCTGCTGGCCGAATTGGACGGACCCCACGCCTTTGCCGCCTGCGACCTGCGCGACATCGCGGCGCTGCGGTCCGCTTTTGACGAGCTGGCGGGCGCGCTGGGCGCGGCGGACGTTCTGGTCAACAACGCCGCGCATGACGACCGGCACGACTGGCGCGAGGTAACGTCGGACTATTGGGACGAGCGCATGGCGACCAACCTCCGCCATATGTTCTTTGCCATCCAGTCCGTGGCGCCCGGCATGATCGACAAGGGCGCGGGATCGATCATCAATATCGGCTCGAACTCGTGGTGGGAGGCCGGCGCGGGCTTTCCCGCCTATGCCACCGCAAAATCCGCTGTGCACGGCCTGACCCGCACCATGGCGCGGGAACTGGGCGATCACCGGATCCGGGTCAACACGGTCGTGCCCGGCTGGATCATGACCCAGCGCCAGAAAGACTTGTGGGTCACCCCCGAAGCGCTGGCCAAACAGATTGACCGCCAATGCCTGCCCGACCCGATCGACCCGGTCTATGTGGCGCGGATGGTGCTGTTTTTGGCCTCGGACGACGCGGCCATGTGCAGTGCCGGGAACTTCATGGTCGAGGGCGGCTCGATCTGAGTACTTTCATGCCGAAAGCGAAATCAATGCCTCAACCGTTTCAACTTGCGGCCTGTGCCGAGATGCTGTGGCTGGACAGGCCGATGGAATGGCGCGCCGCCCGGCTGGCCGAGTTGGGGTTCGGCGTCGGGCTGTGGAACTGGCCGGATCTCGATATTGACAAGCTGATCGCAACCGGCGCCAGTTTCACCATCATGAACGGCTATCTTCGGGGGCGGCTGGCTGATGATGACGGGGCCGATATGCTGCTGGCTTCGGCCGCCGAAACAATTCAGGTCGGCAAGCGACTTGGCGTTGCACGTCTGAACCTGCATGGCACCGGTCTGGGCGATGGCGGAATCCCGATCTGGCAGCATGACGTGGTCACAGGGTCGATGTGGCTCAAGGCTCGGGACACCCTGAACCGCATCTGCGATCTGGCCGAGGCCAACGATGTGGTGTTCACGCTTGAAAACCTGAATCTGCTAGACCATCCCGGCTGTCCGTTTGGGTCAACGGCGGACGTGCTTTCCTTGGTTTCTTCGGTTGATCGTCCGCAGTTGCGGATCAATCTCGACCTTTACCATACCCAGATCGGCGAGGGGGACCTGATCCGCTGGTGTGAAAAATGCCTGCCCTGGATCGGAGAGGTGCAGGTGGCCGACAATCCCGGCCGCTGCGAGCCCGGGACCGGCGAGATCAATTATGCCACAGTGGCGCGTGCATTGAACGACCTAGGCTATCGTGGCCCTGTCGGGATGGAAGCCTTTGCCTCAGGCGATCCGGAAGACGCGCTGGACGCCTTCCGGTCGGCATTCACGCTCTGAGCGTCACCGCTGCGGCGGCGCACCAAAGGCGCGGATCACGGTGCGGGCAGCAGCCTCAACCGGGTCATGGGTTTCCTTCAGGATAGTCACCCGGTCGAACCGGTCGGGGTCGCGGTTCACGGCCTCGCGCAGGGCGGCACCGAAGGCCATGCGCAGCTCGGTCCCGATGTTGAACTTGCAGATCGCGGTTTCACGCGCCAGCCGCGCGCGCTGTTCGACCGGCACACCTGATCCACCGTGGATCACCAGCGGCACGTTGGTCACGGCCTGAATCCGGCGGATGCGGTCCTCGTCCAGCCCGCCTTCCTTGTTCTGCTGCAGGTGGACGTTTCCGACCGAGATCGCCATCGCATCCACGCCGGTCTGGGCGGCGAAGGTGGCTGCTTCGTCCGGGTCGGTCCCGGCCGAGCCTTCGCCGCCGGAATAGCCGACGAATCCGATCTCGCCCTCGCACGAGATACCCGCGGCGCGGGCCATTTCGGCAATCGCGGCGGTCTCGTCGATATTCTGCTGCAGCGGCTTACGCGATCCGTCGAACATCAGTGAGGTGAACCCGCTGTCCAGCGCGATCTTGCAATCCTCGAACGTATAGCCGTGATCCAGATGCGCCACGACGGGTACCGAGGCGTTCTCGGCCAGATACCGGAACATCTTGCCCAGGATCGGCAGCGGCGTGTGTTCGCGGCAGCTGGGGCCGGCCTGCAGGATCACCGGGGCGTTCTCGGCCTCGGCCGCGGCGACATAGGCGCGCATGTCCTCCCAGCCCAGCGTCACCAGGCCGCCGACGGCATAGCCCTGTTCATAGGCGGGTTGCAGGACGTCTTTGAGCGTAGCGAGGGTCATTTGAATTTGGCGATCATGTCTTTGATGCCCGGGATCGTCTCGATCTGATAGGCATGGGTGGGTTGGAAATACTGCACCAGCGACCGTTGGGTCAGCCCGCCGAGGATGGTGAAGTAATACATCTCGTATCCCGGCAGAACGCAGCAGGGGTGATAGCCCTTGTCGATGCAGATCGTGGAGCCATCGACGATGTGATAGGCATCGCCCGGTTCGTTGTCCTCGCGTTGCAACATCTGCAGGCCCGAGCCCCAGTTGGGTTTGAAACGGAAATTGTAGGTTTCGTCATGCCGGGTCTCGTCCGGCAGGCGGTTGGTGTCGTGTTTGTGGCTGGGAAAGCCCGACCAGCCGCCCTGACCCACGGTGAACAGCTCACTCACCAGCAGGCGGCCGACCTTGTCGTGCTGTTTCTGGCCCAGGATATGTTTGATCTTGCGATGGGTCTTGGTGTCGTCGCTGCCATATTGCACCAAGTCGTGCTCGCGCACGTCGAACGGGTCCAGCACCTTGTCATACTTTGCGCCAGCCACGAACACCTCGGCCGTCTCCGACACGCAAACCATCTGCGCCCGGGCCCCCGACGGGACATAAGCGCCCTCGGGCTCGCCGTCCCAGACATCCTCGCCCCGGTTGCCCAGTTGCGCAAAGCGCACGCCCTCGACATCCACGTCGACGCTGCCGGTGGCAGGCACGATACAGGTCTCGTAACCTGGGACCTGATATTCAAAGGCTTCGCCCCGCTTCAACTTGACGATGTTGAAATAGTTCAGCGGCACGGTCGGGTCATCGACATCGACGATGGGTTTGTTCTGGTTGTCGAACGGGGGGATGTGCATCGGGCTCTCCTATCCGGCCGGGGTGGGGCCGGGGTGGGACGCAAGGAAAGCGTCCAGGTCTTCGGTGGTTGGCATGGCGGGCGCGCAGCCTGGTTTGGACACGACGATCGAGGCGCAGGCCGATCCGCGCAACACCGCCTGTTCCAGCGAATGGCCCGCCGCGATCGAGGCCAGCAGCCCGGCCATGAAGCTGTCGCCCGCGCCGTTGGGTTTGACGGCGGTGACCGGGTAGATGCCCGTGTGGATCTCTTGCCCGTCGGTCAAGGTGACGGCGCCCTTTTCGCCCATCTTGTAGATGACGATGCGGCCGGGTTTCTCGGCCAGATCGCAGGCTTTCCGGAAGCCTTTCTCGATCCCGCCTGCCATGAAGCCGAACTCTTCGTCATTACCGACGATCATGTCGCTGGCCTCGCCCGCGCGCGACAGCACATCCGCGGCGACCTGCGCCGAGGGCCAGCTGTAGGGCCGGTAGTCGATGTCGAAGATCACCGGCAGGCCAGCCTTGCGCGCGGTGTCGAAGGCGCGGAACGTGGCGCTGCGCGACGGTTCGGCGGCAAACACGGTTCCGGCCGAGATCACTGCGCTGAAGCGGCCATAGTCGACTCGGTCCATGTCATCTTCGGTGACCTGGAAATCGACGGCGCCGTTTCGGTAGATGACGTTCTGAAAGTCTTCGATGCAGCTTTCATAGACGGCCAGAGACGTGCGGTATTCACCGCCGACGACGCGAATGTAGGACGTGTCCACGCCGTAGTAGTGCAGCTTGTTCAGGCAAAACCGACCTACCGCGTCATCCGAGACGGAGGTGATCAGCGACGCCTGGCTGCCCAGTTTGACCAGACCTGCGCAAATATTCGCGGACGAGCCGCCTAGATCGGCGCGAAACATGTCGGCATGTTCGCTTTTGACACCGACCGGATCGGCGAACAGGTCCATGCCGGCCCGGCCGAAAACGGCAAACCGGTTTCCTTTGATTCCGTCGATCAAGTGACTCAAACTGTTCCTCCCAGGCATTTTGACCCGCCGATCCGATGGATCTTGCATTGGATCGATTCTCACGATACTGATTTTGCAACCGGTTGCAATCAGTATGTTCGGAGCCGCCCAAAATGCCAGAAATCGGAATTGGAATCGTCGGAGGCGGCTATATGGGCAAGGCCCATTCGGTGGCCATGTCCGCCGTGGGCGCCGTGTTCGACACCGCGCTCAGACCGCGGCTCGAGATGATCTGCGCCTCAAGCCCCGATAGCGCCGAACGCTACCGCGCCGCCTACGGGTTCCGCCGTGCCACAGCCGACTGGCAGGCCTTGGTCAAAGATCCGGCGGTCGAGGCCGTCGTGATCGCATCGCCCCAATCCACGCACCGGCAGATCGCCGAGGCGGCGCTGGCGCTGGGCAAGCCGGTGCTGTGCGAAAAACCGCTGGGCGCGTCGCTTGAGGACAGCCGCGCAATGGTGGCGGCGGCCGAGGCCTCGGGCACCGTCAACATGGTCGGGTTCAACTATATCCGCACCCCGGCCAGCCAGTTTGCCCGCCAGCTGATCGCCGACGGCGCGATTGGCGACATCACATGGTTCCGCGGTGAACATACCGAGGATTTCTATGCCGACCCCGAGGCCCCGGCGACCTGGCGCACGACCGGTATGGCCAACGGCACCATCGGTGATCTGGCGCCGCACATGGTCAATGGCGCGCTGGCTCTGGTTGGGCCGATCGCGCAGGTTATGGCCGATGTGGAAACCGTTCACCACACCCGCCCGGGCGGCGCGGTGACCAATGACGATCAAGCCCAGATGATGTGCCGGTTTGAAAACGGCGTCATGGGGAACCTTTATTTCAGCCGCATCGCGACCGGCCGCAAGATGGGTTATGCCTACGAGATCTCGGGCACCAAGGGCGCGATCCGTTTTGACCAAGAGGATCAGAACGCCTTGTGGCTCTATCGCCGCGAAGGCCCCGAGGCCCAGCGCGGTTTCACCAAGATCCTGACCGGTCCGGCGCATCCCGATTATGAGTCCTTTTGCCAGGGTCCCGGCCACGGCACCGGATATCAGGATCAGATCATCATCGAGGCCAAGGATTTTCTGACCGCCATTCACTCCGGCCGGAACATCTGGCCGACCTTCCGGGACGGGCACGAGGTCAACCGGGTGTTGGCCGCAGCTCTGGCCTCAGCCGACAGTCGCGGTTGGCAGGACGTCAGCGCGTTCTAGGCCCGACACGTTTTCCAACATCGTTCGCAGAGAGACCAAGACCATGGCAAAGTTGAAATGGGGCATGATCGGGGGCGGAGAAGGCAGCCAGATCGGGCCCGCCCACCGTCTGGGCGCACAGGCCGACGGCCTGTTCGAATTCGCCGCCGGCGCGCTGGACCACCGGCCCGAAGAGGGGCGCGCCTATGCGCAGCGGCTGGGTGTGCCCGCCGACCGGGCCTATGGCGACTGGCAGGAAATGCTGGCCGGCGAAAAGGACCGGCCCGACCGGATCGACCTTGTGACCATCGCCACCCCGAACGCGACCCATTTCGAGATCGCCAAAGCGTATCTCGAGGCCGGGTTCAACGTCCTGTGCGAAAAGCCGATGACCATGACCGTGGAAGAGGGCGAGGAGATCGTGCGCGTGGCCCGGGCTTCGGGCAAGATCTGTGCGGTCAACTACTGCTATTCGGCCTATCCGATGGTGCGACAGGCCCGCGCCATGGTCCGCGCCGGAGAGATCGGCAAGGTGCGCCTGGTCGTCACCAATTTCAGCCACGGCCATCATGGGGATGCCACCGACGCGGACAATCCGCGCGTGCGCTGGCGCTATGATCCGGCCATGGCGGGCGTGTCGGGGCAATTCGCCGATTGCGGCATCCACGCGCTGCACATGGCCAGCTTCATCTGCGATGACGAGGTCGCGACGCTGTCGGCCGACATGGCCTCGACCATTCCCAGCCGTCATTTGGAAGACGACGCCATGGTCAATTTCCGGATGGAGGGCGGCACCGTGGGCCGGTTGTGGACCTCGTCCGTGGCGATCGGGCGGCAGCACGGGTTCGATATCCAGGTCTTCGGCGAAACCGGTGGGTTGCGCTGGGCGTCCGAACATCCCAACCAGCTGTTCTACACACCGGTCGGTGGACGCACGCAGATCATCGAAAAGGGCGAGGGCGGCCTGCATGAAGACGCGATGCGCCTGTCGCGCGTGGCGATTGCCCATCCCGAGGGCTTTCCGTTGGCCGTGGCCAATATCTATTGCGATCTGGCCGACGCGATCCGGGGTGAGCCGCGGGACGGGCTGCCCGATGCCGCCGATGGCGTCCGCTCGATTGCCGCGGTGCACGCAGCGGTGGCCTCGGCCCGGGCCGAGGGCGCCTGGCAGGACGCGCGCCCGCCGATGTTCCGCTGATCAGGGGCGGGGCCGCAACGTGCCCCGCTCGATCACCCGGCAGGGGAAAATCCGCGCCTCGGGGTAGCGATCGGGCGTCTTCAGCATCTCTTCGACCAGATCGACCGACGCGGTGATGATCTGCTTGATCGGCTGATGGATGGTCGTCAGGTTGATGTATTCCCAGCGCGACATCTCCATGTCGTTCAGGCCGATGATCCCGATATCGGTGCCGGGTTTCAGCCCGTGGTCGGCCAGCGCCGACAGCGCCCCGATCGACAGGATGTCGTCGCCGCAGAAATAGGCCTGCGCCGGCTCACCCGCCAGCAGGCGCAGCATCTCGGCCCGGCCGGACTCGAAGGAATAAGCCCCGGCGAAAGAGTGGCTAACCGGAATCTGCGGATGGTTGGCCATTTCCTCGATGAAGCCCCGTTGCCGGTCCAGCGCCGAGGTCGCATCGACTGGCCCGCCCAGGTAGCCCACGCTGGCATAGCCCCGCGCGACCAACTCGCGCGCGGCCATGCGTCCGCATTCCACATTGTCGATGCCCACCACATGCACCTCGGGCGAGGTCGCCGAGCGCCCGAAGGTGTGCACCACCGGCACCCCTGCATCGTGGAACGCCTTGGCAAAGCTGGGTGGCAGGGTCGACGAGGCGACGATTACCGCATCCACTGAATATTGCCGCAGCATGCGCACGGAATTGGCGGGCTCGGTCTCGTCGGTCAGGTTCACGATCAGGGGGCGCAGCCCGCGTTCCTGCAGGGCGCGGGTGAACTGGTCGAAAACCTCAAGGAATATCGGGTTGTGGAAATTGTTCGAGATCAGGCCGATCAGCTTGGTCCGCCCCGTCGTCAGCGACGAGGCCAGCGCGTTGGGGCTGTAGCCCAGTTCCTTGGCGGCCTTTTCCACTTTGGCGCGGGTCTTGGCCGAGACCGAGGCGCCCGGCGTGAAGGTGCGCGACACAGCCGACCGCGACACCCCGGCCAAGGCCGCAACTTCCTTCAGCGTAACGCCCAACTGCTTGCTCTCCTCTATGCGGTCGATTGGATCTGTTGAATGTCGCATCATTGCAAAAATGGTGCAATCGGTTGCAAAGCATTTCCTCCCCTGACTTCAGGTTCCGAAGCGCTGCGGATCTCGATCTGACATTTTGATTCAATTACCGTCAATATGACAGAAAAGCTGTCCGTTTCGTCAACTCGATTGCTGTGCTCGGACGGCGGCGCGGTCATACTGGAACCAGAGCAGAGGAGGAGGCGCGCAATGAGTTGGAACATCTGCGTCGTCGGGGCCGGGAAGATCGGACAGATGATCGCCGCCCTGTTGAAGAAATCGCACAACTACACTGTAACCGTGGCCGATCATGACCTGACGGCCCTGTCGGCGTTGAACAGGCAGGGCATCACCACCCGCCAGATCGACGCGGGCGACGAAGCCGGGCTGGCACAGGGGGTTGCAGGGTTCGATGCGGTGATCTCGGCCGCACCGTTTTTTCTGACGCCTGCCATCGCCAAGGCAGCCAAGGCCGCGGGTGCGCATTATTTCGACCTGACCGAGGATGTCGCCGCCACGAACGCCGTGCGCGAACTGGCCCGCGACAGCGGCACCGCCTTCATGCCGCAATGCGGGTTGGCACCGGGTTTCGTTGGCATTGCGGGGGCCTCTCTTGCGGCCGGGTTCGACACGCTGGACAGCCTGCACATGCGGGTGGGCGCGCTGCCGCTCTATCCGACCAATGCGCTGAAATACAATCTGACCTGGTCCACCGACGGGCTGATCAACGAATACTGCAACCCTTGCGACGCCATCGTGAATGGCGAGCGGGTCAAGACCGCGCCGCTCGAGGATTACGAGATCATTGGCCATGACGGTGTGGAATACGAATGCTTCAACACCTCGGGCGGCCTGGGCACCTTGCCCGCGACGCTGGCCGGCAAGGCCCGGGCGGTGTCCTATCGCTCGATCCGCTATCCCGGCCATCGCGACATCCTGAAACTGCTGTTGACGGATCTGGGCCTGGGCCAGCGCCGCGACCTGTTGAAGGACATCTTTGAATCTGCGCTGCCGCGCACTGATCAGGACGTGGTTCTGGTCTATTGCACAGCCAAGGGCATGATCGACGGGGAACTGCGCGAGAAATCCCTGATCAACAAATCCTTTGCCCGCACCATCGACGGCCAGGTCTGGAGTGCGATCCAGATCACCACCGCCGCCGGTGTTCTGGGCGTGGTCGACCTGATGCGTACCGGCGCGCTGCCCACCCGGGGGTTCGTCCGGCAAGAGCAGGTCAAGCTGGATGATTTCCTGAACACCGAATTCGGCCAGCTGTACCGCGCTGGCGAAGTGACACCCCAGAACAAGGCGGCCTGAACATGAAAGACGTAGTCATGACTGCAGAACACACACTCGAAAAACTGGGCCTGACGGCGGCCGAGCTGACCGGCGGCACGCTGGAGGTCCGCTCGCCCATCGACGGCCGCGTGCTGGCGCGGGTGCATGAAACGCCAGTTGCCGACATGGACGCGGTCTTTGCCCGCGCCACGGCGGCGTTCAAGGCTTGGCGCACCGTGCCCGCCCCGCGCCGGGGCGAGCTGATCCGCCTGCTGGGCGAGGAATTGCGCGCGGCCAAGGAGGACCTGGGCGCGCTGGTCAGCTGGGAGGCCGGCAAGATCACCTCGGAAGGTCTGGGCGAAGTGCAGGAGATGATCGACATTTGCGACTTTGCCGTGGGCCTGTCGCGGCAACTGTATGGCCTGACCATCGCCTCGGAACGCCCCGGCCACCGGATGATGGAGACCTGGCACCCGGCCGGGCCGGTCGGCGTGATCTCGGCCTTCAACTTCCCGGTCGCGGTCTGGTCGTGGAACGCGGCGCTGGCGCTGGTCTGCGGCGATCCGGTGATCTGGAAACCGTCCGAGAAAACGCCCCTGACCGCGATGGCCTGTCAGAAGATCTTTGAAAAGGCCGTGGCCCGGTTCGGCGACGCGCCCGAGGGGCTGCTGCAACTGCTGATCGGCGGTGCCGATCTGGGCAAGGCGCTTGTGGCCAGCGAGACGGTGCCGATCATTTCGGCCACCGGCTCGACTCGAATGGGCCGCGCGGTCGCGCCGATCGTGGCGCAGCGGTTCGGCAAGTGCATCCTGGAACTGGGCGGTAACAACGCCATGATCGTGGGCCCCTCGGCCGACCTGGAAATGGCGGTGCGGGCCATCGTGTTCTCGGCCGTGGGCACCGCGGGTCAGCGCTGTACCTCGCTGCGGCGGCTGATCGTGCACAACTCGATCCGTGCCGATCTGGTTGCGCGGCTGAAAAAAGCCTATGCCGGTCTGCCCATCGGTGATCCGCTGGCCGAAGGCACGCTGGTCGGGCCGCTGGTGGATGAGGCCTCGGGGCAGGCGATGGAGGCCGCGCTGAAGGCGGCCGAGGCCGAGGGCGGCACCGTCTTCGGCGGCAAGCGCGTCACCGACGGCGTGCCCGAGGGCGGTGTCTACATACAGCCCGCGATCGCCGAAATGCCGGGCCAGACCGAGATCGTGAAGACCGAAACCTTTGCGCCGATCCTCTATGTCATGGGCTACGACGGTTTCGACGAGGCGCTCGAGATGCAGAACGACGTGCCGCAGGGCCTGTCGTCTTGCGTATTCACGCTGAACATGCGCGAGGCGGAGCAGTTCCTGTCGCCCGCCGGGTCCGATTGCGGCATCGCCAACGTGAATATCGGCCCCTCGGGCGCCGAGATCGGCGGCGCGTTCGGCGGTGAGAAGGAAACCGGTGGCGGACGCGAAAGCGGCTCGGACGCCTGGAAGGGCTATATGCGGCGGCAGACGAACACGATCAATTATTCGGCCGAGCTGCCCCTGGCGCAGGGCGTCAAGTTCGACATCTGACCGCCCGGTCCGGCGGCCCGGTGCGGCCGGGCCGTCAATCGGCGAACAGGTAGTCCAGCCGCAGAATGGATTGCGCGGTTTCTTCTGGCACCCCCAGAAACTTCGAGATCGCGGCGATGTTTTCCGCCGGATCTCCGGTTTCGCGCAGCCGGTGGAATCGGTCCAGCCCGGCGCTGCGCAATTGTTCGGATTCATAGGCTAGATCGCTGCGGATCGTGGGCAGCAGACGCTGGACCGTGGCGGCGGGTGAGTTCTGCCCGGCCAGCCCGACCCGGTGGGCATGCCCCACCAGGTAGTCGTCGGAATAGGTGCATTGCACCTCCAGAACATGGGTGCGGGCAGGGTCCGAACAGAAATCCTGCACGATATCCAGGCTGGCCGGGTCCAGGCAGATGACCAGCTTGTCGGTGTCGAAATGATCGAACAGCAGCCGCATCACCGCGCGGCGATGGCGTGACCGCTTGACCAGCGTCGTCTCGATCCCACCCAGATCGGGCAGGGGGGCGGCTTCTTCGTTGAACAGGTATTCGATGCAGGGCAGGTTGGTTTCAGAGGCGATCTGGTCGATCAGCCGTTTGGCCACGTGCCATTTCTTGCACACTACAAGATACAGGTCGCGATCGGGGCCGATCGTGTTGGCGACCTCCCAGAAGCGGGGGGCGAAACGGCGGCCCACACGGCCGCGGCCCGTCAGGAAACCATGCAGGTTGCGGCCCTCGTTCGAGATCTGGAACGCGACCCCTTCGCTGGCATAGAGCGCCCCCAACTTCTGTTTCAGCTGATGTGCCTCGGGGCTGATCTTGCGCGCGAACAGGTAATCCTGGCTCAGCAGCATGTCGTAGTGATCGTTGTAGAAGGTCACCGGCATGCCATAGTCGGAAAACATCAGGAACGTGAGTGTGCGGTTCTCGATCTCCGAGCGCGGGATCAGGTGCCGCACGAGGGTCTGAAAGAAGGTCTCGTCCGGAATCCAGGTCGTCGCGAAGAACCGGACCACGTCCCGGCGCTGGCGCAGAAACGCGAGGATCGCCTCGATCGTGCGGCGGCGCAGGCACCACCACTGGCTGCCGATCATGACCTGGAGATCCTCCGGGATCTCGCGAGTCAGCCCCAGGCGCTTCTGGACCTCGTAGGCGGCATAGAACAGTTTGCTCTGGGTGCGTTCGTTGAAATAGTGGCGATAGATCAGCCGGTCTTCCTTCATGCCGGTCTTGATCCAGTCGCTGGCGAAGAAATCGTGGCTTTCGATGAAGTCCTTGTCGTTTTCATCCAGAAAGCGATGGGCGTATTCCGCGGTCTTGATCGCCATGCAGTCGCCCGACAGCATGTAGAAATGGGTGGCGCGGGGGAAGGCCTCGACCGCGGCCTGCACCGCATGCAGAGAAGCCTGCACCAACGACCATTCGCCCCAGCCGCATTTGATCCGTTTTTTGGCGAAGGCGACGTTGGGGCTGTTTTTCAATGCGTCCCGGATGCGGCTGAAATCGGCCGCCGAGGCGCTGGCGTCGAAATGAATCGCGATGTAGTCGCCGACCGCCGTCAGGCGCTCGGCCTGCGCGATGATCGCGTCGGGGTCTTTGTGGCACAGCAGAACATAGGCGATTCTGGCCATTGGCGTCGTTGTTTTCCGTTACTGCCCGGTTCCGACCGTGATACTGAGGATGAACGATTGAATAAACAGAATATTTTTGCTTGTCTGGCGCCAAAAGCTGGCTCATCACCCTGAGACTCGGCTGGCAGAGGAGGCATGGCAGATGGGATTTCCCGGCACATGGATGACCGAGAGCGAAAGCATGGTCTATCGCGTGGTGCCCAAATGCGCCTGCTCGACCATCGGGCAGATCATGTATTACTCCGATCATGGCCGGTTCTTTGATGGCGATATCCACGACGCCAAAGACGGGATGCACAAGTGGGCGTTTGACCACAGCCAGGATGTGATCTCGGCCAATGTGCGCGGGCACAAGTCCTTCGCCTTTACCTGCGTGCGCAACCCCTATACGCGGATCCTCAGTTCGTTCTTCGACAAGATCTGCGGCATTCAGCGCAACGGGAAACGGTACCGGGGCAATCTGGTGCCGACGCTGATCTACAATTACGGGATCGAGGTCGGGGGCGAAGACGGCAAGGGCGAATTCGACCAGATCGCCAGCTTCCGCCGGTTTCTTCTGTTTGCCCGCGACACGATCCGTTGGCGCCGACCGATGGACCCGGACATCCACTGGTCGGCCATGTCGGGGCATGTCTCGACCTTTATCGTGAATGGCGGGCGCTATGACCGGATATTCTGGACCGAGAAGTTCAACGAGGGCATGCAGGGCGTGCTGGATCAGATCGAAACGCCCCACCCTGTGACTCTGTCCGAAATCCCGCGCTTCAATGAGTCCGAAGGCCACGGCCCCAAACGCGCGCATCCGGTCGAGGACTATTTCGACGACCTGTCGATGCATCTGGTCTACGAGATCTACAAGCAGGATTTTGAACTGTTCAAATACGATTTCGAAAATCCGGCCAACAAGATGCCGACGGGTGAAATCGATCTGGATGAGATTCACGCCAAGCTGGGTGATTGATCCCATAGGCAGGGGTGCTCCCACCCATCCTCGATGTCTCTGGCGAGACACCTCCTCTGGTTGGGCCGGGCGCCGCGCACAGCGCGGCGCCCGGCCCAAGGCTGACGGAGGCAGCGGCGCAGCCGATGGGTCCTGTCAGACGCGGGAGCCCTTTGGATTCAGGCAACGGACCGGCCCGCATGACGCGGGCCGTCAGCGTTCAGACCTGACGCACCGCGCCTTTTGCGGCGCTGGTGGCCAGCTTCGCATAGGCTTTCAACGCCGTGGACACCTTGCGTTTGCGCGGCTGGGCCGGCTCCCAGCCTTTCGCGTCCTGCGCCTTGCGGCGTTCGGCCAGTTCCTCGTCGGATACGGCCAGGTGGATCGAGCGGTTGGGGATGTCGATCTCGATCGTGTCCCCGTTCTGCACCAGACCGATCTCGCCGCCTTCGGCCGCCTCGGGCGAGACGTGGCCGATCGACAGGCCCGAGGTGCCGCCCGAGAACCGCCCGTCGGTCAGCAGTGCGCAGGCTTTGCCCAGGCCCTTGGATTTCAGGTACGAGGTCGGGTACAGCATCTCCTGCATGCCCGGCCCGCCGCGGGGGCCTTCATAGCGGATCACGACCACGTCGCCTTCCTTGACCTTGCCGGTCAGGATGTCGTTCACCGCCTGGTCCTGGCTTTCGCAGACATAGGCGGTGCCGGTGAATTTCAGGATGTTCTCATCCACACCTGCGGTCTTCACGATGCAGCCGTCGCGCGCGATGTTGCCGAACAGAACGGCCAGACCGCCATCCTGGCTGAACGCATGTTCCTTGGACCGAATCACGCCGTTGGCCCGGTCTGTGTCCAGTTCCTTGTAGCGGTTCGACTGGCTGAAGGCCTGTGTCGTGCGCACGCCGCCCGGCGCGGCCTTGAACAGCTCTTGCGCCTTGGGGTTGTTGGTAACCTTGATGTCCCAGTTGGCGATCGCCTCGGCCATTGTGGCCGAATGCACCGTACAGCAGTCGTCATGCAGCAGACCAGCGCGGCTCAGCTCACCCAGGATCGAGAAGATGCCGCCCGCGCGGTGCACGTCCTCCATGTGGACGTTTTCAGTGTTGGGCGCGACCTTGCACAGGCAGGGAACCTTGCGGCTGAGACGGTCCATGTCGGACATGGTGAAATCCACCCCGCCCTCATGCGCGATGGCCAGCAGGTGCAGCACCGTGTTGGTCGAGCCGCCCATGGCGATGTCCAGGCTCATGGCATTTTCGAAGGCCTCAAAGGTTGCGATCTCGCGCGGCAGGAAGCCTTTTTCGTTCAGCTCATAGTGGCGCTTGGTGATCTCGACGATGCGACGCCCGGCTTCCAGGAACAGCGCCTTGCGGTCGGAATGGGTGGCCAGGGTCGAGCCATTGCCCGGCAGCGCCAGACCCAGCGCCTCGGCCAGGCAGTTCATGGAATTCGCCGTGAACATGCCCGAGCACGACCCACAAGTGGGGCAGGCGTTTTCTTCGATATGTTTGACCTGCTCGTCGGTGTATTTGTCATCGGCGGCGGCGACCATGGCATCGACCAGGTCGATCTTCTTCACATCCAGATCAGCAATGTCGATCTTGCCGGCCTCCATCGGGCCGCCCGAGACAAAGATGGCCGGAATGTTCAGTCGCATCGCCGCCATCAGCATGCCCGGGGTGATCTTGTCGCAGTTCGAGATGCAGACCATCGCATCGGCGCAATGCGCGTTGACCATGTATTCGACGCTGTCGGCGATGATCTCGCGCGAGGGCAGCGAATACAGCATCCCGTCATGGCCCATGGCGATGCCGTCATCGACGGCGATGGTGTTGAACTCTTTGGCTACACCGCCGGCGGCCTCGACCTCGCGGGCGACCATCTGACCCAGATCCTTGAGGTGGACATGCCCCGGCACGAATTGCGTGAACGAGTTGACGATGGCGATGATCGGCTTGCCGAAATCGTCGTCTCCCATCCCGGTGGCGCGCCACAGGCCGCGGGCACCGGCCATGTTGCGGCCATGGGTCGAAGTTCTGGATCGGTACATTGGCATGATGCTGTTTCCCTTTTGCCTGGTTGCAAAACCAGGGTTGCGTGCGTTATAGCGCACGTAGCACATGTGCGTTATAACGCACAAGGTAAATCGCGGGACGTGGCCATGGAATCGGACGACATCACCCTGAAACTCAGAGACGTCCGGGCGGCATCGGGGCTGAGCCTGGCCAAAGCGGCCGAATTGACCGGGGTCAGCAAGGCCATGCTGGGCCAGATCGAACGCGGAGAATCAAGCCCCACCATCGCGACGCTGTGGAAGATCGCCAAGGGGTTCCAGATGCCGCTGAGCGCGCTGATCGGCACCAGCGCCCTGCGCGACCCGGCGGATGCGGCCCGGTTCCGCACCGTGACCTTTCCGGGCAGTCTGAAGGTCAAGATCGTCTTTCCCTTCGACCCGGTTCTGGGGGCCGAGACCTTTCACGTCGAACTGGACCGCAACCAATGCCACGAATCCCCCGCCCATGCCGCCGGCGTAACCGAGGAAGTCTTTGTACTGAGCGGCGCGCTCGAGGTGCTGCGGAACGGCGAATGGGTGCCGCTGAGCGCGGGCCAGGGGCTGCGCTTTCCGGCCGATCTGCCGCATGGCTATCGCGCCGGTCCCGAGGGCGCGGCCTTCTTGAACATGCATCACTACGGACACCGGCCCGCGACCGCTGCGGTCGGTTGATACGGCGGAAAGGGACAACCTGATGGCGGAATTCCTGAACGGCCTGACGCTGGCCGATGGCATCGGGTCCTTCGGGGCGCTGATCGTGGTTGCGGCCTATTTCGCCACCCAGATGCGGATGATGAATTCGGACGATCTGGCCTTTCCGGTGGTCAACCTGGTAGGGTCGGTCTTGATCGTCTATTCGCTGCTGCAGAACTTCAACCTGGCCTCGATGCTGATCGAAAGCTTCTGGATCGCCATCAGCGTGATCGGCATCATCCAGCATTTCCGCCTGCGACGGGTGCGATAGGGCCGCAGGGACCCGATCCAGCCTTGAACCCGCACCCTTGCGCGTATAGGGAAATCCTTGCGCGTATAGGGGAGGCTTTGATGCTGGACGATCCAAAAACCCTGGTTTCCACCGAATGGCTGGCCGCCCACCTAAAGGACCCGGATCTGCGGATCCTCGACGCCTCGTGGTACCTGCCGCAGCAAGGGCGCGACGCCCGGGCCGAGTACGAGGCCGGACATATTCCCGGCGCACGGTTCTTTGACATCGACGAGATTTCGGACCACCGCTCGGACCTGCCGCACATGGCCCCTCCGGTCGAGAAATTCATGTCGCGCCTGCGGGCCATGGGCGTGGGCGACGGCCATCAGGTTGTGGTCTATGACGGCGCGGGCCTGTTTTCGGCGGCGCGGGTCTGGTGGCTGTTCCGCCTGATGGGGCAAGAGAACATCGCGGTTCTGGACGGTGGCCTGCCCAAATGGGTCGCCGAAGGGCGCGAGATCGAGGATCTGCCCCCCGTCATCCGTGACCGCCACATGACCGTGCGTGTGCAGAACCACCTGGTCCGCGACGTGACCCAGGTATCGGCCGCCGCCAAGCTGGCCGATCACGAAATCATCGACGCCCGCGCGGCCGACCGTTTCGCCGGAACCCAGCCCGAACCGCGCGAAGGTTTGCGGGCAGGGCACATCCCCGGCTCGCGCAACGTGCCCTTCGGACAGTTGCTGAACCCCGATGGCACCATGAAATCGCCCGAGGACTGCCGCGCGGTGTTCGAAGCCGCAGGCGTCGATCTGTCGAAACCTGCGATCACCACCTGCGGGTCGGGCGTGACCGCCGCGATCCTCAGCCTTGCGCTCGAGCGCATGGGCAAGAAAGACCATGCACTTTATGACGGCAGCTGGGCCGAATGGGGCGCCTTCCCGACCCTGCCCGTCGCAACCGGAGACTCCTGATGTTCGAGAACCTCAAGCCGCAGCCAGCCGACAAGATCCTGGCGCTGATGCAGATGTATCGCGATGACCCGCGCGAGCAGAAGATCGACCTGGGCGTCGGCGTCTACAAGAATGCCGAGGGCGTGACGCCCGTCATGCGCGCGGTCAAGGCCGCCGAGCATCGCATCTGGGAAGAACAGCAGACCAAGGCCTATACCGGGCTGGCCGGTGACCCGGCCTATGCCGATGCGATGATCGCGCTGATACTGGGCACCAGCGTGCCGCGCGCCAATATTGCCGCCGTGGCCACCCCGGGCGGCACCGGTGCCTGCCGTCAGGCGTTCGAACTGATCCGCATGGCCAACCCCTCGGCCCGGGTGTTCGTGTCGAACCCGACCTGGCCCAATCACATCTCGATCCTGAACTATCTGGGCATCGAAACCGTCGCCTACCGCTATTTCGACGAGGAAACCCGCGGCGTCGATTTCGACGGAATGATCGAGGACCTCAAGACTGCCAAGGCGGGCGACGTGGTGCTGTTGCATGGTTGCTGTCACAACCCGACCGGCGCCAACCTGAACATGGTGCAGTGGCAAGAGGTGGTGAACCTGATCAACGACCGCGGCTTGGTGGCGATGATCGACATCGCCTATCAGGGCTTTGGCGACGGTCTGAACGAGGATGCGCAGGCGACCCGGCTGGTCGCTTCTTCGGTCAAGGAATGCCTGATCGCGGCGTCTTGCTCGAAGAATTTCGGTGTCTACCGCGAGCGCACCGGCCTGCTGATGGCTGTCAGCGCCGATGCGGGCCAGACCGCGCTGAACCAGGGCACGCTGGCGTTTCTGAACCGCCAGAACTATTCGTTCCCGCCGGATCACGGCGCGCGCGTGGTGACCACGATCCTGATGGATGAGGGCCTGCGCGCTGATTGGATGGCCGAACTGGAAGAGGTGCGCCTGTCGATGCTGGGCCTGCGCCGCCAACTGGCGGATGAGCTGCAGCGGCTGAGCGGATCGGACCGGTTCGGCTTCCTGGCCCAGCATCGCGGCATGTTCTCGCGCCTTGGCGCCGCGCCCGAACTGGTCGAGAAGCTGCGGGTCGAACACGGCATCTACATGGTCGGTGACAGCCGCATGAACATCGCCGGGTTGAATGAGGCCACCGTACCGATCCTCGCCAAGGCCATCATCGACGTCGGCGTCTGAGCTCAGACAGTTCTCAAAAAAGAAACCCGGGCACGAATGCCCGGGTTCTTTGTTTGGTTTGAAAAGGGCTCAGCCCTTCGAGAACTCGGGATAGGCTTCCATGCCCAGCTCGCCCATGTCGAGGCCGTTGATCTCTTCTTCCTCGCCGACCCGCAGGCCGACGGTGGCCTTGAGGATCGAGAACAGGATGAAGCTCACCACGAAGACAAAGATCCCGATGGCCGCAAAGCCGATGATCTGGGTCACGAAGGACGCGTCGCCATTGGTCCAGGCCACGATGAAGGTGCCCCAGAAGCCCGCGATCAGGTGAACCGGGATGGCGCCGACCACGTCGTCGATCTTCATCTTGTCCAGCAGCGGCACGGTGTAGACCACGATCACGCCACCGATGCCGCCGATGATCAGTGCCTGGAACAGCGACGGTGCCAGCGGTTCCGCGGTGATCGAGACCAGCCCGGCCAGCGCGCCGTTCAACACCATGGTCAGGTCGACCTTGCCATACATCACCTGGGTCAGGATCAGGGCAGCGACGGCGCCGGCGGCAGCGGCCATGTTGGTGTTGGCGAAGATGCGGCTGATGTCAGCCATGTCGCCGATCGTGCCCATGGCCAGCTGCGAGCCGCCATTGAAACCGAACCAGCCCAGCCACAGGATGAACGTACCCAGGGTGGCAAGCGCCAGGTTCGAGCCGGGGATCGGAACGACCTTTCCGTCCTTGCTGTACTTGCCGATCCGGGGGCCCAACACGATCGCACCGGCCAGTGCGGCAAAGCCACCTGCGGCATGCACAAGGGTCGAGCCTGCGAAATCGCTGAAGCCCATTTCGGACAGCCAGCCGCCGCCCCACTGCCACGAGGCTTCGATCGGGTAGATGACACCGGTCAGGACGATCACGAAGATGAAGAAGGGCCATAGCTTGACCCGTTCGGCCATGGTGCCCGACACGATCGAGGCGGTAGTGGCGCAGAACATCAGCTGGAAGAAGAAGTCCGAACCGACCGACGCATAGGACAGATCGGTTTCGACGCCTTCAAGGCCGACCGGTTCCAACGAGGTGGGCGAGAAGGCACCCAGAATGCCGGTGATGGTCCAGCCGTCGCCCGGATACATAAGTTTGAAGCCGACCAGCCAGTACATGATGGCTGCAAAAGAAAACAGGCCGATGTTCTTGACCAACTGCATGGCCACGTTTTTGGAGCGCACCAGACCGGCCTCGAGCATGGCAAAGCCCGCGGCCATCCAGAACACCAGGAAGCCGCCCATCAGGAACAGCAGCGAAGTCAGGATATATTGCGTATGCTGCGCGGTTTCGCCGGTTGCGGCGGTCTCCTGCGCCAGGCCCATCTGCGGCAGCGCGACGATCGCGGCGGCAGGGATGAGTGATTTCATCAGGTTCATGTTCAGTCCTCGAATGATTGTCGGTGGCGGCGCTCAGAGCGCCTCTTCGTTGAGTTCCCCGGTCCGCACGCGCAGGGCCTGCTCGACATCGAGGACAAAAATCTTGCCGTCGCCGATCTTGCCGGTCTTGGCGGTTCTGGTGATGGTCTCGACGATCTGGTCTGTCATCGCGGCAGGCACCACGATTTCCAGCTTGATCTTGGGCACGAAGTTCACCGCGTATTCGGCACCCCGATAGATTTCGGTGTGACCGGATTGCGAGCCGAAGCCCTTGATCTCAGTCACCATCATGCCGCGCACGCCCGCCTCGGTCAGTGCCTCGCGCACCTCCTCGAGCTTGAACGGCTTGATTGTCGCAATGATCAGTTTCACGTCTTTCCCCTCTTCTGTTCCGGTGGGTCCGGCTTTGCACCTGCAGAAAAAGAGCCCGACATGGCCGCTCAAGGAACGATTTCGGCAAAAAGACGCTGGGGAAGAGGGTCAAAGTTGCACATTTTTTGCACAAAATATGTGAAGTGATCAAAAAAAAGGCAAATGTGAGAGGGGAATTGCTGCTATTTCACACCTCTACATGGGCGCGACAGCACGGTATGGTGCCACAAAAGCAAAAACGGGCAGAGTTTGAGCATGACTGAGTCCAAGCGTCGAAAACCGCTGGTGGCGGACAAACGGTATCCGTCCGGAGGCCGCAAGACCGCGTCTGCCAAGCGGTCGGCGAAACCGGCGGGCAAGAAGGCGACGGCGCGCAAGACCACAACGCGCAAAACCCGGCGCAAGCGTTCGGGTGGCGGGCAGGGCGGTTTCTTTCGCCGGCTGCTCCGATGGATCGGACGGCTGATCTGGGGCCTGACCTGGCGCGTGGGGGCGGTGGTGGCGCTGTTGATTGCGCTGGCGGTCGGCGTCGTCTACAGCACGTTGCCCGAGGTCGATGCCCTGCTGGACGGGCGCGCGCGTGGGTCGGTCACCCTGCTGGACCGCGACGGCAAGGTCTTCGCTTGGCGCGGTGATCAGTTCGGCGGCGTCATCACCGCCGATACCGTGTCACCCCATCTGAAGAACGCGGTCATCGCCACCGAGGACAAGCGGTTCTATCGTCACTTCGGCATCAGCCCGCGCGGCATCGCCAGCGCGGTTAGGATCAACCTGTCGGAAGGGCGCGGGCCGCTGTCGGGGCATGGTGGGTCCACCATCACCCAGCAAACGGCCAAGCTGCTGTGTCTGGGTGTCCCGTATGATCCGAGCCAGTGGGAGTCGGAAGCGGCGTATGAGGCTGACTGCCGCCAGGGGTCGCTGTGGCGCAAGGCTAAGGAAGCGATCTACGCGATGGCGATGGAAGCCAAGTATTCCAAGGACGAGATCCTGACCATCTATCTGAACCGGGCATTTCTGGGGGCCGGCGCACGCGGGTTCGAGGCGGCCAGCCAGCGCTATTTTGGCAAGTCCGCGGCCGAGGTCGACGCGGCCGAGGCGGCGATGCTGGCGGGGCTGTTGGTGGCGCCCACGCGCTATGCGCCCACCAACAACCTGCAGCGCTCGCAAGACAGGGCCAAGGTGGTGATCAGCCTGATGGAGGATCAGGGTTACCTGACCACGTCACAGGCAACCGCGGCGCGCAACAACCCGGCCGAGCTGTCCGAGGCCGCCGCCGCGCGCGCTGGCGGTTATTTTGCCGACTGGGTCATGGCCAGCGGCCCCGAGTTCTTTACCCGCAACACCACCGAGGACGTGGTGATCAAAACCACGCTGGACCAGCGGATCCAGCAGGCGGCCGAGGCGGCGCTGAAACAGGTGTTCGACGAAAAGGTCAGCGAAGGGTCGAAGGCGCAGGCCGCGATCGTGGTGATGTCGGCCGATGGTGCGGTCCGGGCCATGGTGGGCGGGCGCAAGACCAAGGTGTCGGGCGCGTTCAACCGCGCGACGCAGGCGCTGCGCCAGACCGGGTCCTCGTTCAAACCCTTCGTCTATGCCACCGCGCTGGAGCTTGGCTACTCACCGCTGGCCACGGTGGTGGACGAGCCCTATTGCATCGACATCCCGGGGTCCGGCCAGTGGTGCCCCAAGAACTATACCAACAAGTTCTACGGTCGCGTTACGCTGGCGGATGCGCTCAAGAACTCGCTGAACATTCCGGCCGTCAAGGTGGCCGAGGTGGCCGGGCTGGACAATGTGCGCACGGTGGCCAGCGGCTTCGGCATCCAAAGCGATCTGGCGGCGGGTCCTGCGCTGGCGCTGGGCGCGTCGGAAAGCACGCTGATCGAGATGACCGGCGCCTATGCGGGTATCCTGAACGGGGGCTCGGCGGTGGAACCCTATGGCCTGACCGAGCTGAAGCTGCTGGGCGATGACACGCCGGTGATGGTGACGACGACCGGGATCGGCGAACGGGTGATCCGCGACGAGGCCGCCAAACAGCTGATCTGGATGATGGAGCGAGTGGTGTCCGAAGGCACCGGTCAGCGGGCCAAGCTGCCCGGATGGCAGGTGGCGGGCAAAACGGGTACGACCCAGGCCGCGCGGGATGCGTGGTTCATCGGCTTCACTGCCGATTATGTGGCCGGCGTCTGGATGGGCTATGACGACAATACGCCCCTGAAAGGGGTCACCGGCGGCGGGCTGCCGGCCGAGATCTGGCGGGAAACCATGCTGCGCGTGACCGAGGGCATGACCCCCACGCCCCTGCCGATGCTGGCGCCGGCGGCTCCGGTTCAGACCACGCAGCAATCCCAGCCCCGCCGCAGACAGCAGGGCAGTTTCGCGCGGGCGGTCGACAATCTGTTGAAGGATATCTTCGGCGGCAACTAGGCCGCGGATGATCGGACGGGCGGCGCGCGGCGCCGCCCGGATCAAAGCTCAAAGGCTGGCGTCCAGCGCGGCGACGATCGCGTCGCCCATCTCGGTGGTCGACACCGGCTGCACGCCCTCTTCGGCCAGCAGATCGGCGGTACGGACACCATCGGCCAGCACCTTCTCGATGGCGGCTTCCAGACGGTCGGCCTCGGCCCCCTGATCGAAGGAATAGCGCAGCGCCATGGCAAAGCTCAGGATGCAGGCGATCGGGTTGGCCTTGCCCTGCCCAGCAATGTCGGGGGCCGAGCCGTGGACGGGCTCGTACAACGCCTTGGGCCGGCCGTTGGCCATGGGCGCCCCCAGCGAGGCCGAAGGCAGCATGCCCAGCGACCCGGTCAGCATCGCCGCGCAGTCCGAAAGGATGTCGCCGAACAGGTTGTCGGTCAGGATCACGTCGAACTGCTTGGGCGCGCGCACCAGCTGCATGGCGCCGTTGTCGGCATACATGTGGCTCAGCTCGACCTCGGGGTAATCCTTGCCCACGCGGGTCACCACCTCGCGCCACAGGATGCCCGATTCCATCACGTTGGCCTTTTCCATCGAGCACAGCTTCTTGTTGCGGCGCATCGCCAGCTCAAAAGCCGAACGCGCGACCCGCTCGATCTCGGATTCGGTGTAGCGCTGGGTGTTGATGCCCACGCGTTCATTGCCTTCCTCGAAGATGCCGCGCGGCTCGCCGAAATAGACGCCCGAGGTCAACTCGCGCACGATCATGATGTCGAGGCCGGCGACCACGTCCTTTTTCAGCGACGAGAAATCGGCCAGCGCGTCAAAGCACTGGGCCGGGCGCAGGTTCGAGTACAGGTCCATCTCCTTGCGCAGGCGCAGCAGGCCGCGCTCGGGCTTCACGCTGAAATCCAGATCGTCGTATTTCGGGCCGCCTACGGCGCCCAGCAGAACCGCGTCGACCTCTTGCGCCTTGGCCATCGTCTCATCCGCCAGAGGAACGCCGTGCTTGTCATAGGCGGCACCGCCGACCAGATCCTCGCTCACGTCGAATTTCAGATCGCGCCTGGCGCCGAACCAGTCGATGATCTTGCGCACTTCGGTCATCACTTCGGGGCCGATTCCGTCTCCGGGCAGGATGAGGAGCGAGGGGTTGGACATGAGCGGTCTCCTTGCGTTTTTCAGAACCGGGCCTAGCGTTTGCGGGGCATATGGTCAATGAGGCGTTCCGACCGTTTTGCCCGGGTATCACGCGTCATGCGGGCGCAGGTCGGCAAGGGTGGGCGGCACGTCAGTCGGTACCGGCCTGCCGGTCCTGCGCGCCCGATCCGGTCAGGTCGACCCAGACCAGCCGGTGCCGGCTTGCCGCCCGGGCCGCGGGATGGGGCTGACCGTCCGCTCCGGTCCAGAACACGCCGGCATCTTCGACCACCCAATCCGCCGATGGCAGCACATAGTCGACGCGGCGGTCTCCGACGGTTTTCCAGGTGACGGTCGTGTCTGCGCCGGTTGCATCTGTCGGTCGCGGATCCTGAACCAACGGGTTGGTCAGCAGGGCACGCAGGGCCTCGGTGTGGCCTTCCCCGCGCTCGGGGTCCAGATTGGCATCTCCGGCGATTACGAAGCGGTGGGTCGGCGCCGGCCCCAGATCGCCCCGCAGAAGAACGGACCAGAACCGGATTTCATCGCGGTTGCGCAGGCCGTTGCGGTCCTCGGGGCCGTCAAAGACAGGCGGGGTGGCGTGGAAGGTCATGAGGGTCAACCGGCCCTGCGGCGTATCGATCGGAACGACCCAATGCGCGGTCGAGGAGAGCCGTTGGACCGACTGCGCCTGCTGCGAGGGAAACGGGGCGCCGTCCCGGCTGGGAAGCGTTGCGTCCGGCAGATCCTTCCACAGCAGGGTCGAGTAGTCTGCGATCTGACTTTCGATGATCGGATACCGGGACAGGACGGCAATTCCCCCATTGCCGGTGAAACGCCCCCAGCCCTGCGCGTCGCCCGGCCCGCCAAGCCTGCTGTCTCCGTCCAGGTCGAGGTTGGACATCAGCCCCGAATTGGGCTGACGGGCGAACTGATAGGGATAATCCAGACCCGCAGCCGCCAGCAGATCGGTCAGCGCCGACAGAGCCAGGTTGTCATGGTCCCAGTCCACCCCCTGCAGGGCGACGATATCCGGCGCCGTGGCTAGCAAAACATCGACGACGGCGCGGACCTGCGGTGTCTCCTTGCGGATGTCTCGCAGCATCAACCCCGGCCCATCGCGCTGCAACTCGGTGTTGAAGCTGGCCACGCGCAGGGGGTCGGCCTGGGCCGCAAAAGGCAGCAGCGCCAGAACCAGAATGCGGATCATGCGGTCTGGGTGGCCTCGGAGGTGGAATAGGCGCGCCGCTTTTCGACGATCAGCCCGGCGATTCGCAGCGTGGCGATGCCGCGCATGATTATGCTGGCGGGCAGGAAGGCCCAAGCGCTCATGGTCCAGATCAGGGTCTGCGGATTCGCTAGCGTCAGCGGATCGATGACATTGGTCAGCAGCTTGATCAGCGCAGGGATAAGGAACGGCAGCAGGATGCCGATCGAAATGTTCAGGCGCCCGTCGCGCTGCAGGCGGGTCACCACGTCTCCGCCCTTGGTCGGGTCGAACAGGGGCAGATTGGTCCAGACGTTGAAGGCCCCGTTCCCCGTGGGCCATCCCCGGACCTTGACCGCATAGACGAAGCTGGCGATCGTCACCAGCGCCGCGACATAGGCGACGCTTGCGGTGATGCGGACCAGTTCGGTCAGCATTGCGCTGGCCTCGGCCGGCAGCATCAGGACCACCAGGCGGACCGGTGAATAGGGGAAGTCGACGACATTGGCCACGGCCAGGCCCACGGAATAGGCGGCGCTGGTCAGATCCGTTGGCGTGTAGACGTTCTTGCAGATCAGGGTCAGGACCGACACCATCGACATCAGCCCGACGAACCTCAGCCGGTTGACGGGCGGCGCGTCGCGGAACTCGATGAAGCTGGGGAAGGCCGAGTTGTATTCGGCAAAGGTCAGGATGAATGCCAGGATGGCGACAAAGACGACAACTTCGGTACCGTTGGTGGCCGAGACCGGCAGATACAGCGCGGGGGTCAGCACCAGAAGCGCTACTAAAATCCCACGAACTGCCGCCCCTGTTGTGCGTGCAATCACTATCCGAACCCTTTCCAAACCGGACCCGTCGTTTCTTTGCCGACTCAATTCCAACTTGTGCCCGCCCATTCCCAAGTGGCGGATGCCGATTGGCGCCATCATCAGCGACAAGCGGCATTTTGCTCAAGCCGATGGGCAGGAAACAGGTGATTTCAGGCAAAATGATGGCGAAACTGGTGCGGCTTTGCATCAATTGCGCCGCAGAATCGTCGCTGGTTCGTCGGGTGTGACTACATGTTGTGGTTGCTTGGCCGTCAACCCCTAAGACGCGAACGGGGCCGCCGTGGCGACCCCGTCTGGTTGAGTATCGGCAGATTCGCCGCCCGCGTCACGTCCAGGGGCGGGCCTGGCTGACCTGGGATTCAAACTGGTCGATGTGGTGCGCCTTCTCCATCGTCAGGCCGATATCGTCCAAGCCGTTCAGCAGGCAGTGCTTGCGGTGCGGGTCGATGTCGAAGGTGATCTCGACCCCGTCCGAGGTGACGATCTTCTGCTCTTCGAGGTCCACGGTCATGCGGGCGTTTTCGCCCTTGTGGGCATCTTCCATCAGGATGGCATGATGTTCGTCCTCGACCACGATCGGCAAGATGCCGTTCTTGAAGCAGTTGTTAAAGAAGATGTCGGCGAAGCTGGTCGAGATGATGACCTTGATGCCGAAATCCTTGATCGCCCAAGGCGCGTGTTCGCGCGACGAGCCGCAGCCGAAATTGTCGCCGGCCACCAGGATCTCGGCGTTGCGATAGGCGGGTTTGTTCAGAACGAACTCTTCGTTCTCTCGCCCGTCATCGTGATAGCGCATCTCGTCGAACAGCACGACGCCCAGGCCCGAACGTTTGATCGTTTTCAAGTGCACTTTGGGGATGATCATATCGGTGTCGATATTGATCAGGGGCATGGGGGCGGCCACGCCGTGGACTTTTTCAAACTTTTCCATGTTCACACTCCTGCGGGAGAGGCCCGGCCCCATGCCCCGCGTTTCAAGCTTGTTTCGCTTCCGTCGTTTCGTTGCCGGCGTTCTTGACGAAGAACGCCATGAAGATCAGGCCGAACCCGTTGAACAGCATCTCGATGCCCAAAAGGATTCCCAGCAGGCTGAGCGCCAGTCCGACCGAGGCATTGGCCATGATGTAGGCGGCCAGCGCCAGGGACAGCAGGCCGGAAATGAGCGTGGGCCAGAAATACTGCGTGCCGCGCATCTGGAACGACAGGATGATCCGGGCGAGACCGCCGGCGATGAAAAGGATCATCACCACCGTGGCCAGCGTCAGCACGCCCTGCAGCGGATGGGCCAGAAAGGACCAGCCCAGAAATAGCATCACGGCGCCCATGATGAAGGCCAGGATCTTGTTTCCGGTGCCTTCCACCGAGAACCCGCCCACGACCTGAAGCACGCCCGAGATCAGCAGCAGTGCGCCGGTGACCACGGTCACCGCCACCGATGCCACGATGGGCGCACCCAGAACGAAGATGCCGAACACAATCGACAGCAGCCCCATCAGGAGCCATTTGACCCAATCACTCATTTCATTCTCTCCCTCAAAAAATCAATGATGAGGGAAGCTTACATCAATTCGCGCACATCTGTCAGCTTTCCAGTGATTGCTGCGGCGGCAGCCATGGCCGGGCTGAGAAGATGGGTGCGCCCGCCGCGGCCCTGGCGGCCCTCGAAATTGCGGTTCGAGGTCGCAGCGCAGCGCTCGCCGGGCTGCAGCTGGTCGGGGTTCATCGCCAGGCACATCGAACAGCCCGCAAGGCGCCATTCGAACCCGGCCTGCTTGAAGATCTCGGCGATGCCTTCCTCTTCGGCCTGCGCGCGGACGAGGCCCGAGCCGGGTACGACCATGGCGCGGATGCCGTCCTTGATCTTCTTGCCTTTCAGGATCTCGGCGGCGGCGCGCAGGTCTTCGATCCGGCCGTTGGTGCAGGAACCGATGAAGACCGTGTCGATCTCGATGTCGCTCAGCTTCTGGCCCGGCTTAAGGCCCATGTATTCGATCGAACGGCGCGCGGCCTCGACCTTGCCGCCCTCGAAATCCTCGGGGTTGGGTACGGTGGCGGTAATCGGCAGAACGTCTTCGGGGCTGGTGCCCCAGGTGACCACGGGGGCGATGTCCTCGCCGCGAATGGTGACGACCTTATCCCAATGGGCGTCGTCATCGGAATAGAGCGTCTTCCACCAGGCCAGAGCGGCCTCCCACTGCGCGCCCTTCGGGGCGTGCGGGCGGCCTTTGACGTATTCGAATGTCTTTTCGTCCGGCGCGATCAGGCCGGCCCGTGCGCCACCCTCGATGGCCATATTGCAGACGGTCATACGGCCTTCCATCGACAGGTCGCGTATCGCCTCGCCGCAATATTCGATCACATAACCGGTGCCGCCGGCGGTGCCGGTTTCGCCGATCACAGCCAGGGTGATGTCCTTGGCGGTCACGCCCGGCTGCAGTTTGCCGGTAATCTCGACCTTCATGTTCTTGGATTTCTTCTGGATCAGCGTCTGAGTGGCCAGAACATGCTCGACCTCGGAGGTGCCGATGCCGTGGGCCAGCGCGCCGAAAGCGCCGTGAGTGGCGGTGTGGCTGTCGCCGCAGACCACGGTCATGCCCGGCAGGGTCCAGCCCTGTTCGGGGCCCACGATGTGAACGATGCCCTGACGAATGTCATTCACCGGGTAGTAGTGAATGCCGAAATCGCGGGCGTTCTTGTCCAGCGCTTCGACCTGGATGCGCGATTCGGGGTTTTCGATCCCGTTCACGCGATCGGGTGTGGTGGGCACGTTATGGTCCGGCACGGCGATCGTTTTTTCCGGCGCACGCACCTTGCGGCCTGCCATGCGCAGGCCTTCGAACGCCTGCGGGCTGGTCACTTCGTGCACCAGGTGGCGGTCGATATAAAGAAGGCAGGTACCATCGTCGGCTTCGTGCACGACATGGGCATCCCAGATCTTGTCATAGAGTGTTTTGGGGGACATCGGTCCTCTCCCGTCTGTATTGAGAAATGCTGGCGAGTGGCTGGGCGCCGATTATAGGCGGGCCAGAACCGTGCGGGCGGCCCCGAAGAACCGTTCACGCAGGCGCGCGCGGTCTTGCAGGTTGGGAGCAGGGGCCTGATTTAATCTCATGCGATCCAGATATATCGCGAGCGCCTGTCAATCAAGGTTCAATCCAGTGGCCGCCAAGTGCCTTGCATACCGGCGCATAGCTGGTCAATCTGGCAGGCAGGAGGCGCGATTGGACAACGACTTGATCCCCCGCTCGATTTCCGAGCTGTTCGATACAATGGTCGAGGCATTCCTGCTTCAGTTCGGAGCACTGATCGAGCTGATCGTGACCCCGGGATGGCGTCAGTATCAATTGTTGATCGTGCTGCTTCTGGTGGCCGCATCCTTTGTTCTGAAGGCCGCCACACTTGGCAGATGGGAAACATGGGCAAGGGCGCGAAGCGGCTGGCCCAAATGGCGGCTACGGACTCTGGTCCAGTTCATGCGGCGCCTGACATTGGTCTATTTCGTGCTTCTGTCCTGGAGCGTCTACCTGGTGATGCAGCAGGTCACATGGCCGTCGCGAAGCTATATCATCGGCGTTCTGGCAACGCTGGCAACCGCGTGGCTGGTCATTGCGCTGCTGTCGCATCTTGTACGCAACCGCACGATCCGGCGCATCTTTCGCTGGTCGATGTGGGTCTATGCTACGCTGGTGGCACTGAGCCTGACCGACGACGTGGCCGAGTTTCTGGACGGGGTCGCGATCACGATCGGAGAGATGCACATCTCGGTTCTCGGGATCCTCAAGGCAATCTTGCTGATTGGCACGTTGCTGGTTCTGGCTCGACTGGGCACCCGGGCGGCTGAACGGGGGCTGAAAAGCAACGACGACATCTCGCCCTCGATGCAGGTTCTGCTGGCCAAGGGCATCCAGGTGGCTCTGTACGGGCTGGTCTTTCTGGTCGGGATCCGCACGCTGGGCTTCGACCTGACCGGGATCGCGCTGCTGTCCGGCGCGGTGGGCGTGGGCATCGGTTTCGGCTTGCAGAAGGTGGTTTCGAACCTGATCTCGGGGATCATCATCCTGATGGACCGGTCGATCAAGCCGGGCGACGTGATCTCGCTGGGCGACACGTTCGGCTGGATCAACGCGCTGGGCGCTCGTTATGTCTCGGTCGTCACCCGCGACGGGCGCGAATACCTGATCCCGAACGAGGATCTGATTACCGGACAGGTGGTGAACTGGTCCCATTCCGACGAGTTCGTCCGGCTGGATCTGACCTTCGGCACCAGCTATGGCGACGATCCGCACACGGTGCGCGAGACCGCCGTGCGGACGGTGAAAACGGTCAAGCGCGTGCTGAGCGGCGGCAAGCACGAACCGGTCTGCCACATCACCGGATTCGGCGACAGCAGCGTCAACTACGTGTTGCGGTTCTGGATCCGCGACCCGACCGCCGGCCTGACCAACATCCGCGGCAATGTCTATCTGGCGCTGTGGGACGCGTTCAAGGCCGAGGGCATCTCGATCCCCTTCCCGCAGCGCGAGGTGCGCCTTCTGGGCCAGGGGCAGACCGGCGTGGTTGCGCAACAAATCGACACGGAGTGATCACGCCTGTGCGCACACGGCCCGCGATTCATTGAATTGTTGCAATCGGCTTGCTACCTTATTACTACCCCGGCGCCGGGGTTTGGCGGCGCTTTATCAAGGAGGACCATGTCCTGTCTCTGCATACACAGGCGGGTTTGCCCGCCGACGATCGGGCCACGGTGATGGCCCAGTCTCAGCCAATCAGCGAAAAGCTGCTTGAGCGCGTTCTTTCCTCTCTTTCCGACGACAAGGCCGAAGACGTCGTGCAGATCGATCTGCGCGGAAAATCCTCGGTGGCCGACTACATGGTCATCGCGTCGGGCCGGTCGACTCGACAGGTGTCGGCGATGTCGGAAAAGCTGACGGATCGCATAAAGCAGGAATTCGGGTTCACCTCGAAGGTCGAAGGCAAGGATGCCGGCGACTGGGTACTGATCGATACGGGCGATGTGATCGTCCATATCTTCCGCCCCGAAGTGCGCGAATTCTACCAGCTGGAAAAGATGTGGCTGCCTCAGGGCGGTAGCGCCTCGGCCAACTGAGGCGCCATCCCGGCCCGTATTGAAGGGTCGGCGGCGAGAGCGACATGCGTATCAGCATTTGTGCGGTCGGGCGATTGCGCGCCGGACCGGAAAAAACCCTGCTTGACGACTATCTGACCCGTTTCGACCGGACCGGCCGCGGCCTGGGTTTGGGGCCTGCGCGCGTGATCGAGGTCGAAGACAAGAAGAATGCCGGTATGGGCGCCGAGGCCGCCTTGCTGCGCAAGGCGCTGCCCGGCGGGGCGGTGATCTGCACATTGGACGAGCGAGGAAAGGTGATGTCGTCACCCGATTTCGCGCAGAAGCTGGCCGGGTGGCGTGACATGGGCCGGCAGGATCTGGCCTTTGTCATCGGCGGCGCCGACGGGATCGACCCGGAGCTACGGGCCGAAGCCGATTTCTCGATCTCTTTCGGCGCGATGGTCTGGCCGCATATGCTGGTCCGGGTGATGCTGTCCGAACAACTCTATCGTGCCGCGACGATCCTGTCGGGCGGCCCGTATCATCGGGCCTGACCGCTGTGGCCCGTCTACTGATCGTCTACCATTCGCGCACCGGCGGCAGCCGACAGATGGCCGAGGCGGCCGCACAGGCGGCCAGCGCCGAGGCCGAGGTCAGCCTGAAGCCCGCCGCGCAGGCGGGGTCCGACGATCTGTTGGCGGCCGACGGATACGTCTTTTGCGCGCCCGAGAACCTGGCAGCGCTGTCAGGCGTCATGAAGGATTTCTTCGACCGCTGCTACTACCCGGTTCTGGGCAGGATCGAGGGGCGGCCCTATGCGCAGATGATCTGCGCCGGGTCCGACGGTCAGAACGCGGCGCGGCAACTGGCGCGCATCGCCACCGGTTGGCGCCTGAAAGAGGTGCAGCCGCCCCTCATTGTCTGCACCCATGCCCAGACGCCCGAGGCGATATTGGCGGAAAAGACCATCCCCGAGGATGAACTGGACAAATGCCGCGAGATCGGCGCGGCGCTTGGCGCCGGGCTGTCGCTGGGCGTATTCTGACGATTATTCCAACATTACAAGCGTGGTGTCCGCGTTCCAGCCATCGACACTGCACCGGGCCTGGACCTGGACCTGGTTCGCGCCTTCGGGGATCGCGACCCCGCCCAGCGACCGGGTAAAGGGCTGCTCGGTCTCGTGCGGGTGATGCAGCACTCGCATCCCCAACTCGGTCCCGTCCATTGCCAGAACGCGCCAGCCATCGGCATAGTGGTCCCACCCGGTATCGGGATGGCGGATGGTCACGTCGAATCGCCAGGTCTCGCCCGTGCGCGTCGCGGTGACATTTTCGACCGTCGGCGGGTCGGCGAGGGCCGGGGCGGCCAGAAACAGGCAGAGGATCAGGTGTCGCATCTCGCCAGTCTAGGGTCTGATCGGGCGGGGCGCGATCACGTCTGCGTGTCCGGCGGCAGGCTCAGCAGGATCGCGCGGGAATGCGAGGCAAACTCGCGCCGGTACAGGACTCCCAGCGTCAGAAGCGTGCCGATGATCAGCGCGATCGGGCCCAGGATCCAGGCCAGCGAAGCCAGCGCGAAATAGGTGGCACGCAGGGCGCGGTTGAAGCTGCGCGCGGCGGTCACGCAGATCTCGGCTGCCTGCGCCGCGCGGGGATAGGCCTGCGGATCCTCGGGGTCGTTCGGCACCGCCGCCATCAGCACCGCGCAGTAGCCGAACAACCGGTGCGCCCAGACGTATTTCAGAAAGGCATTCGACAAAAACAGCAGCACGGTCAGGATCTTGACCTCCCACACCATGGCCGGCGCGCTGCCGATGGCCAGATCCTTGGCGACACCCGACAGCCGCTCGGTATTGCCCAGAAGGGCCAGCCCGCCCCCGATGGCGATCATTGTGGTCGAGGCAAAGAACGTGCTGCCCTGACGCATCGTGCCCACGACCTGGGCGTCGAACATGCGGGGCTGGCGGGTCACCATTTCGCGCATCCAGCAGCGGCGGAATTCGTCCATCATCACCGCAACCGAGCGTTTGCCGGGCGCGGGGTTCTCGATCCGCCAGCCGATCCATTGCCAGGCGATCAGCAACAACAGGACGGCGGCGTAGTCCAGAGGCGAAAACAGCAGGGCGCGGTCGGTCAATGTCATGGCGCGACAGTACGTCCGACGAAGGCAACTTGCCAGATGCAGAAATTGGTAATATTATTTTACCAAACTGGAGGACCCGCCATGGACATGCCAAAGCCCAACCCCGACGTTCTGGCCCGCAAGGCTAACGTGCTTGCCCGTCTGCGGCAGGTCCTGCCCGAAGATGCCATCATCGCGGACCCGGCCGAAACCCGCGCCTATGAGTGCGACGCCCTGACCGCTTACAAATGCGCGCCGATGATCGCGGTTCTGCCGTCCTCGACGCAGGAGGTCTCGGACATTCTGCGCATCTGCCATGACGAAGGCGTGCCGGTCGTGCCGCGCGGGGCTGGGACCTCGCTGGCCGGTGGGGCGCTGCCCACCGCCGATTGCGTGATCCTGGGCGTGGCCCGCATGAACGAGGTGCTTGAAGTCGACTATGGCAACCGCTTCATCCGCGTGCAGACCGGCCGCACCAATCTGAGCGTCACCGGCGCGGTCGAGGAGCAGGATTTCTTCTATGCGCCCGATCCGTCGTCGCAGCTGGCCTGCGCCATCGCGGGCAATATCGCGATGAATTCGGGCGGCGCGCATTGCCTGAAATACGGCGTGACCACCAACAACCTGTTGGGCGTGACCATGGTGCTGATGGATGGCCGCGTGGTCGAGATCGGCGGCGCGCATCTGGATTGCGGCGGGCTGGACCTGTTGGGCGTGATCTGCGGTTCGGAAGGGCAGCTGGGGGTCGTCACCGAGGCGACGCTGCGCATCCTGCGCAAGCCCGAGGGCGCGCGCCCGGTCCTGATGGGTTTTGATGACAATGCGGTGGCGGGCGAATGCGTTTCGGACATTATCAAGTCGGGTATCCTGCCCGTGGCGATCGAGTTCATGGACCGGCTGTGCATCGAGGCCTGCGAGAACTTTGCCCATGCCGGCTATCCGAACTGCGAGGCGCTGCTGATCGTCGAGGTCGAGGGCTCTGACGCCGAGATCGACAGCCAGTTGGCCAAGATCATCGAGATCGCCAAACGCCACAACCCGGTCGAGCTGCGCGAAAGCCAGTCGGCCGAGGAAAGCGCCCGCATCTGGCTGGGTCGGAAATCGGCCTTTGGTGCGATGGGGCAGATCAATGACTATATGTGCCTGGACGGCACGATCCCGGTGTCGGCCCTGCCGGAGGTGCTGCGCCGCATCGGCGAACTGAGCAAGGAATTCGGGCTGGCGGTCGGCAACGTGTTCCATGCCGGCGACGGCAACATGCACCCGCTGATCCTGTTCGATGCGAACAAGCCCGGCGATCTGGAAAAATGCGAGGCCTTCGGGGCCGAGATCCTGAAACTGTGCGTGGATGCCGGCGGCTGCCTGACCGGCGAGCATGGGGTGGGCATCGAGAAGCGCGACCTGATGCATCATCAATACGCGCCTCAGGACCTTGAGGCGCAGATGGCCGTCAAGGACGTGTTCGACCCGAAATGGCTGCTGAACCCCGCCAAGGTGTTCCCGCTGGATGCCAGCGCGGACCGACGCGTCGTGCCGATGGCGGCGGAATGAATCCCAAGACAGAACGGACCTCGCAATGAGACCTGAATCAGAGTCTGAACTGGCCGAAATCGTGACCGGCCTGAACGAACCGATACGCGTTCTCGGTGGCGGCACGCGCGGTGTGACCAGCCCCGACCGGGTGCTGGGCACCGAGGGGCTGCGCGGGATCACCCTTTACGAGCCGGGGGCGCTGACGCTTGTGGCGCAGGCCGGAACGCCGCTGGCCGAGATCGAGGCGGCATTGGAGGCAGAAGGTCAGCAACTGGCATTCGAGCCGATGGACCATCGCGGCCTGCTGGGGTCCTCGGGCGCGCCCACGATCGGCGGTGTCGTGGCCGCCAACGCCTCGGGGCCGCGCCGGATCCAGGCCGGGGCTTGCCGCGATTTCCTGTTGGGCGTCCGCTTTGTCGACGGGCGAGGGCAGATCATCAAGAATGGCGGCCGGGTGATGAAGAACGTCACCGGCTATGACCTGGTCAAGCTGATGGCCGGGTCCTGGGGCACGCTGGGCGTGCTGACCGAGGTGTCGCTGAAGGTGCTGCCCAAACCCGAGGCCAGCGCGACGCTGGCCGTACCCGCTAAGGACGCCGCGACTGCGGTTCGCATCCTGTCTGAGGCGCTGAAATCACCCTTTGAGGTCACCGGAGCAGCCTATGATCCGCAGCAGCAGCGCGCCTTGATCCGGATCGAGGGGTTTGCGGAATCGGTCTCGTATCGCACCGGGCGCCTGCAGGACCTGCTGGGCCAGTTCGGCGCGGTTGATTTGGTCGAGCCATCGGCCGAGCTGTGGCAGAGGATCCGCGATGCGGTCGATTTTGCCGACACGCTAGGCGATGTCTGGCGGATCTCGGTCAAACCCGGGGATGCGCCCGAAATCGCCGCGCGGGCCGAGGCTGATCGGACCTTGTTCGACTGGGGCGGGGGGCTGATCTGGGCGCTGGTGCCCGCAGGCACCGACCTGCGCGCGCGCATCGGCGCGTTTTCCGGCCACGCCACGCTGGTGCGGGCCGGGGCCGATACTTTTGCCCGGCTAGGCCGGTTTCAGCCGGAACCGCAGGGCATTGCGGCTCTGACACAGGGGATTCGACAGAAATTCGACCCGCGCGGCATGTTCAACCCCGGGCTGATGGGATAGGGCGATGCAGACCACATTCACCGAAGACCAGTTGAAAGACCCCGGCACCCGCCGCGCAAACGAGATTTTGCGCAACTGCGTGCATTGCGGGTTCTGCACCGCCACCTGCCCGACCTATCAGGTGTTGGGCGACGAATTGGACAGCCCCCGCGGGCGCATCTACCTGATCAAGGACATGCTGGAAAACGAGCGTGTGCCGGATGAAAAGACCGTCAAGCATATCGATCGCTGCCTGTCCTGCCTGGCCTGCATGACGACCTGCCCGTCGGGCGTGCATTACATGCATCTGGTCGATCACGCCCGCGAGTATATCGAAAACCGGTACAAGCGACCCTTCTCGGACCGGGCGTTGCGGTGGGTTCTGGCACGGATCCTGCCCTATCCGATGCGGTTCCGCTGGGCGCTGATCGGGGCCAAGCTGGGGCGGCCGTTCCGCTTTCTGATGCCCGACGCGCGCCTGAAGGCGATGCTGGACATGGCGCCGAAACACATCCCGCCGGTCAGCCGCAATGACGACCCCCAAAGCTTTGCGCCCAAGGGGCAGGCGATCAAACGCGTGGCTCTAATGACGGGCTGTGCGCAAAAGGCGCTGAACACCGACATCAACGATGCCACGATCCGCCTGCTGACCCGGCTGGGCTGCGAGGTCGTTGTGGCCGAGGGCGCCGGCTGTTGCGGGGCGTTGACCCATCACATGGGCAAGACCCGCGAAAGCCATGACACCGCCGCCGCAAATATCCGCGCATGGACGCGCGAGATGGACGGCAAGGGATTGGATGCGATCGTCATCAACACCTCGGGCTGCGGCACCACCGTCAAGGATTACGGGCACATGTTCCGCAACGACCCGCTGGCCGAGGACGCGGCGCGGGTGTCGGGCATTGCCATGGATGTCAGCGAAATCCTGATGCAGCTGGACTTGCCGCAGGGCGACGACAAGGGGCTGACGGTGGCCTATCACGCGGCCTGCTCGCTGCAACACGGGCAGCAGATCAAAACCTATCCCAAGGATCTGCTGAAAAAGGCGGGGTTCACGGTGGTCGAACCCGCCGACAGCCACCTGTGCTGTGGCAGCGCGGGCACCTACAACCTGATGCAGCCCGAGATCTCGGCCAAGCTGAAACAGCGCAAGGTGCGCACGTTGGAGGCCAAGAACCCCGATCTGATCGCGGCCGGGAACATCGGTTGCATGATGCAGATCGGGTCGGGCACCCGACTGCCCATCGTGCACACGGTCGAGCTGTTGGACTGGGCCACGGGCGGGCCTCGGCCTCCCGCGCTGAACCGGGCCGGACAGCCTGCGGATACGGTGCCGATCCTGCGGTGAGCGGGCCTGGTGCGTCGGCGCATCAGTCGATGGAGGAATCGCCGTGGCTCGGCCCTGCCCTATTTTCGCCAAACGCGGCGCGTACCACCATGGCCCGAAACCAAACAGCCGGAGAACCGCGTGCGCAGATGGATAAGGGCGATTGCGCTGTGTGTCTTGCCGATGGCGGCCATGGCGCAGGATACCGGGCTGCAAAGCCTCGAGACCTCGGAGGCGGGGCGCGACTGGATGGCGGTCGGGCGGCTGGACATCGACGGCACCGGGTTCTGCACCGGTGCGCTGATTTCCCCGACTCTTGTCCTGACTGCGGCGCATTGCCTGTTCGACAAGGCCACGCGCCAACGTATCGACCCGTCGCGAATCGAGTTTCTGGCCGGTTGGCGGCGGGGGCGCGCCTCGGCCTATCGTGCGGCGCGGCAGGCGGTAATCCACCCCGATTATGACTATGACGGCAGGGCCACCGTCACCCGTGTGCGCCATGACATCGCGCTGATCGAGCTGTGGCAGCCCATCCGCAACACCGCTGTCATTCCGTTCGAGACCGGGTATCGCCCGTCGCGCGGCGAGGACGTCGGTGTCGTGTCCTATGCGCATGACCGCGCCGAGGCCCCCTCGCTGCAGGAGGTCTGCTCGGTCATGGCGCGGCAATCCGGGGTTCTGGTGATGTCCTGCGATGTGGATTTCGGCGCCTCGGGGGCGCCGATCTTTTCCTTCTCGGGCGATCACCCACGCATCGTGTCGGTCGTTTCAGCCAAGGCAGAACTGGAAGGAAAGCGCGTGGCGCTGGGCACGGCGTTGGAAGAGTCGCTCGAGGTATTGCAGGCCGAACTGTCCGCGGGGCGGGGCTTTGGCCTGTCGGGCAGCGCGGCGGGCGCGGGCAAGAACCTGGGCGCAAGGTTCGTGCGGCCATGATCGGGGCGATTTTCAGGGCAGCGCTTTGCCTGGGTGTCCTGGCAGGCGCCGCGCTGGCCCAGGACAGCGGCAAACGCCGCCTGACCGACCGCGACGACCTGTACGGCTGGGAGGCGATCGGGCGCCTGGATATCGGAACCCGGTCGTTCTGCACCGGAACCTTGATCGCGCAGGATCTGGTGCTGACCGCAGCCCACTGCGCGATGGACCGAACCACCGGGCAGCCCTATGCGCCGGGCGAGGTCACGTTTCGCGCGGGCCTCAGCAATGGCCACGCGCTGGCCGAACGCAAGGTGGTGCAGATCGCCGCGCATCCCGATTATGACCCCAAGGCGGGCCTGTCGCCGGAAAGCGTGCGCGCCGACGTGGCCCTGATGCGGCTGGAAGAGCCCATCCCCTATGGCATCGCCAACCCCTTTGCCCTGCACAGCGGCCGGGTGGCCGGAAACGAGATCAGCATCGCATCCTATGGCCGGGGCCGGTCCGAGGCGATCACGCGCGAGCGGTCCTGCCGGATCCTCGAGCGGCGGCAGGGCTTGATCACCTTCAACTGCGACATCACCTTCGGATCGTCCGGGTCGGCCATTCTGGCCCGCAACGGGCCGCGCTGGCAGATCCTGTCGGTCGTTTCGGCCGTGGGCAACGACGGTCGGGGCAAGATCGGCTTTGGAATGGAATTGTCGGGGATCGTGACGGACCTGAAGGCGATCCTGCGGCGTGATGCGCCGCAGCCCAAGGCCTCGATCAAGCGGCTGCAGGTCGGCTCGGGCAAATCCGGCTCGGGCGCGAAATTCATCCGCCCGGGCGGGTCTTGAACCGCGCCGAACCGCTTCCCATCTCATGTCTGGCGGGCCGCCATATCGGGGCCCGTTGAACATCACCGCCCGTCCGGATGGAGGGCAAATCGTAGATCGCTCTGACATGAGGATGACGACAATGCGCAGTTTTGATTTTGCACCGTTGCATCGTGCAACCATCGGCTTTGATCAGATCGCCGATATCATGGACCGGGTTCTGACCAGCGAAGTGTCACAACCCAGCTATCCCCCCTACAACATCGAAAAGACCGATGCCGACACCTATCGCATCTCGCTGGCCGTCGCCGGTTTTGGCGAAGATGACCTGTCGGTCGAAGTGAAGGAAAACGCGTTGGTCGTGGCCGGCAAGAAGGCCGCTGACGACAAGGAGCGTACCTATCTGCACCGTGGCATCGCCACCCGTGCCTTCGAACGCCGTTTCGCCTTGGCCGATCATGTCCGCGTAACCGGCGCCAGCCTGGAAAACGGTATGCTGCATATCGACCTGAAACGCGAGGTGCCGGAGGCGCTGAAGCCGCGCCGGATCGCGATCACCTCGGCCAAGGCCATCGAAAAGGACGTGGTCGACGCCAAGCCCGTGAACTGAGGCCGCTACGACCGATCCGATAATCGCTTCCTCCCTCGATTATCGCCAGCCCCGCGTTCCTTCGGAGCGTGGGGTTTTTCGATTGTCGGAAGAAAAAGGGCGCCGCCGGGCGCCCTTCGTGTCATGGCCGGTTCGGTCAGACCGCCATGCAGATATATTTCATCTCAAGATATTCGTCGATGCCGTGATGGCTGCCTTCACGGCCCAGGCCGGATTGCTTGACGCCGCCGAACGGCCCCAGTTCCGAGCTGATGATACCGGTGTTGATGCCGACGATGCCGTATTCCAGCGCCTCTGCCACCTTGTACACGCGGCTCAGATCCTTGGCGTAGAAATACGAGGCGAGGCCGAAGATCGTGTCATTGGCCATCGCGATCACCTCGTCCTCGTCCTCGAATTTGAACAGGGGCGCCAGCGGGCCAAACGTCTCTTCCTGCGCGACCTTCATGTCCTGGGTCACGTTGGTGATGATCGTGGGCTGAAAGAAGGTGCCGCCCAGATCGTGCGGCAGGCCACCGGTCAGGATCGCGCCGCCATTGGCCTTGGCGTCGGCGATGTGCTCCTGCACCTTTGCCACCGCCTCGTCGCTGATCAGCGGACCGGTCGTTGTTCCTTCGGACAGGCCGTCGCCGATTTTCAATGCCTCGACCGCGGCCTTGAGCTTGGCGGCAAAGGCGTCATAGACACCGGCCTGCACATAGATGCGGTTGGCGCAGACGCAGGTCTGGCCGTTGTTGCGGAACTTGCATAGCATCGCGCCTTCGACGGCGGCATCCAGATCGGCGTCGTCGAACACGATGAACGGTGCGTTGCCGCCCAGTTCCATCGAGCATTTCATGACCTGGTCCGCGGCCTGGCGCAGCAGGATCCGGCCCACCTCGGTCGAGCCGGTAAAGGTCAGCTTGCGCACACCGGGGTTCTCGCAGAACTCCTTGCCGATCTCGCTGGCCTGCGTCGAGGGGACCACGTTGAACACGCCCGCCGGAATGCCGGCCTGTTCGGCCAGCAGCGCAAGCACCAGCGCCGACAGGGGCGTTTCGGTGGCCGGGCGCGCGACAAAGGCGCAGCCGGCGGCCAGTGCCGGGCCTGCCTTGCGTGTTATCATCGCGTTGGGGAAGTTCCACGGCGTGATCGAGGCCGCCACCCCGATCGGCTGTTTCAGCACCATGATCCGTTTGTCGCGCTGATGGCCGGGGATGGTCTCGCCATAGACCCGCTTGGCCTCTTCGCCGAAGAATTCGATGAAAGAAGCGCCATAGGCGATCTCGCCCACCGCCTCGGCCAGGGGTTTGCCCTGTTCGGCGGTCAGTATCTTGCCAAGGTCCTCGGCGTTTTCCATCATCAGGTCGAACCACCGGCGCAGTATCGCGGCGCGTTCCTTGCCGGTCAGCTTGGCCCATTCCTTCTGTGCCGCCTCGGCCTGGGCGATTGCGCCAGCCACCTGGGCGCGGCTGACATCCGCGACTTCGGCGATCACGTCGCCGCGGGCAGGGTTGGTGACAACAAAGGTGCCGTTGTCACCATCGACCCATTTACCGCCGATATAGGCCTTGGTGACCAAAAGGTCGGGGTTCTTCAACAGCGATTTCAGGTCGGTCGTGGTGTCCAGCATGGGGCGGTCTCCGGCGCAGGGATAGGGTTTGCGCATACCCAAACAGGTGGCGCTGGTCATGTCTAGCGCCACCGGCACGAGTCGATCAATCCAGATTTGATCAAAAATACGAATTCAGTGCGGCGTGCGGAACCGCGAAATGCGGTGGACAATGCCGGATCGGGTGCTGCACAGTTCGTTCGGGAACCGAGGGGACAGGCGGCCTGGTGTCGGCACGGGTTGCGGGCGGGAAAGGGTGAAATGATCGGAGCTTTGCGCCTGTTTGTCGGTCTGCTCGTGGTACAGACGATTGCTTATACGGTGCTGTCGCTGTATGCGCGACGGGCCCGTCGACGCAAGCTTGAGGAAAGGTGGGACGAAAAGGGAAAGACGGGCGGCAAGGAGGCTTTCGTCGAACGTGGACTGAGGGCCTATGACAGGTCTTTCCGCCGCAAATTGATCCTCGGCGTCTATATTGTACCCTGGGTCGCCATCGCTGCCGTAATCTATGTCGTGAACTACTTGTGAGGTCTTGGGAATGGTCTATGCCAAATGGGCAATCATCGTGGTTTTTTGGGCCACTGTCGGCGCCATTCTTCACTACGCCCTGCCGCAGCATGACATCGTGCGCATCGTGAACACCTATGAAGAGCGGCAGGATCTGAACGATTGGACACGTATGTTCTGGTCCGAGCCAGAGGATCAATCTACCAACCTCTCGAGCAGGGATGTCCAGTTCATTCAGGCCGTGCGGGCGAACGGCAGGCCGATCGTCTACCGAAATGAGGACACAGGGTGGGGGTGGCCGCCCTATTTCAAGTTCGATACCGCGAACCTGTATACCGAAGCCAATGATGCGATTTCTTCAAAGGACGATCCGGAATGGGTCGTCGTGACCCACTACGGATGGCGGAACGAGTTTCTTACGATCTTTCCGAATGCCATCTCGATCAAAGATGTCGAAGGCCCCGACGTGCGGATCATCCCCTGGTTCAACATTGTCTTCCTGACAGTCTTCTTTGGCCTCGTTTGGGCAATCTGGGTACGCTGGCGGCGGTTCCGCGAAGCGCGGATAGACCCTTTGCTTGAGCAAGCCGAGGATGGGCTTTATGCCGTGGGCGACGCGATCGAGGAACGGCGTTCCGGCCTGCGTCGCTGGCGGGAGGGACGGAAATCGAAATAGGGTTCGATCAGTCCAGCGGTGTCGGCGCGACAGGAAAACCGGCAGAGTTCATCTGACAACGAATTCGGCATGGAGCGCGCCCGCGGCCTTGATCGTTTTCAGAATGTCGATCATGTCGCGCGGTGAAACGCCCAGCGCGTTCAGACCCGCGACCACCTCTGATAAAGTGGTCGCCTCGGGAATCTCGGCCAAGCTAGTGCCTTCCTCTTCCTCAAGCCCGGCAACGGTGCGCGGAACCACGACCGTCCGACCCTCGGCGAAGGGGTTGGGTTGAACGACAATCGGGGCCTCCTCGACCCGCAAGGTCAGGTTGCCCTGCGAGACGGCAACACGTGAAATGCGGACATCCTGCCCCATGACGATGGTTCCCGAACGCTGGTCCACGACGACCCGTGCCTTGGACTCGGGCTCGATCAGGATGTTTTCGATCTGACCGATCGCATGGGCGGTCGATGCGGCGCGGGTTTCGGCGATGCTCAGCTCGACGGTGCCGGAATCGCGCATGATCGCGACCGGGCGGTTGAACTCGCGGTTGATCGCCGCCTCGATGCGGCCGGCGGTCGTGAAGTCCGGCTCGCGAAGAGCAAGGCGCAGTTGCGTCAGGCCCGAGAGCTGGAAGTCGATTTCGCGTTCGACCCGGGCACCCGAGGGTATCACACCCGACGTCGGCACTCCTCGGGTGACGGATGCGGCCTCGCCCTCGGCCACGGCTCCACCGGCCAGCACCGTCCCCTGGGCCACCGCGTAGATCTGTCCGTCGGCGGCGTTCAGCGGGGTCATCACAAGGGTCCCGCCCAAAAGGCTTTTGGAATCGCCAATGGCCGAAACCGTGACATCGATCTGGCTTCCGACCCGCGAAAACGGGGGCAGTGTCGCGGTCACCAGAACCGCGGCCACGTTCTTTGGCCGAAAATCCTCGCCATTCACGTTGACGCCCAACCGTTCGAGAATGTTCGACATGATCTCTTCGGTGAACGGGGAATTGCGCAAACCGTCCCCGGTGCCGTTCAGCCCGACGACCAGGCCGTACCCCACCAGATCGTTGCCGCGCACTCCATCGAAATCGACCAGATCCTTGAGGCGCACGGCACCCGAGAATGCAACGGAAGGAAGCAGCATCAAAACAAAAGCCAGGAGTCTCATCTCAGGAAGTTCACCAGTGAAAGGTTTGAATTGCGGACGGTGACCGAATAGAGGCTCTCGAGCTGGAACTGGACGGTCTGCAACTTGGCGGCAGTTTCGTAAGGGTCCGCCGCCACGATTTCGTTTCTGGCGTACTCGAAACTGGTCTTGGCGGCCGAGTTGCGCGTCGCGGCTTGTTCGATCCGGGCCTCGACCGCGCCGACCTGGGCACGCATCGTCGTCGTATCGTCTTTTGCGTTGGCCAGATCGACCCCAAGTTCAGTGAACAAGGCGGTCTGCAGGGTCGGTGGCCAACCCAGGCTGGGATCCGAGGCCAACGCTGCCACCGCAACATCGCGCAAGGCATCGCGCATGGCTGGATCGTTTGCCGTAAACGGCAATTCGACCCTCTCGGTTTCCGAGACCTGCATCGGCGCCAATGTCGCATTCGACCCGCGGTACATGACCGCTTCGAAGCCGACTGGATCGTTGAACCAGGTCTGGGCGGCCTGGCGAATGTCGGCCAGAGTTGTCAAGCCGGCCAGTTGCGTGCGCAACGCGCTCAGAAGGGTTTCGGCTGATTCCAGCGGCGTCGCGTCCGTGGCGGTGCCGGCGAACAGGCTGCGCCCCCCGGCCCGCGTATTTAGCGCCGAGATCATGCTGTCCAGCTCATTGCGCGCCTGATCCGCGGCCTGGGCATGCGTCACGGCTTGGTTCGACGTGCCGAACGCCAGAAGAGACCCGGATACTTCGCCCAGCGAATCGCTGAATGTCGATAGGCTTAGCTGCATTGCGTCCGAGAACAGGCGGGCCTCGGAGGTGGCAATCGAGAAAGCGCCCAGCTGCGCGATCTTCCGGTCCAGATCCAGAAGGTGAGAATAGTCTCCGCCGAGCCGGCCGGAAACATCCGCCACTTGGCCGGTAGACATTTCGTAGGAAAGCGTTTCAATCTGCGACTTGATCTCGGTGCTGCGGGTCCTAAGGGTCAGGCCGCGCGCCAGATCGCCGATGGCATTCAATGTCATGTTCACATCCTCAGCAGCATTTCCATCAGTTCATCGACGACCGAGATGATCCGGGCGTTGGCGGCATAGGCCTGTTCGATCTGCATCATCCGCTGCAACTCGGCGTCGCTGTCCACGCCTTGTTCCGCGACCAACTGTTCCATCTGCTGGTGTAAGCTGGCCGCATAGGTCTGACGGGACTGGGCCGTTTGCGCATTCGTGCCGGCCTTGGACAGCAGCGCCTCGGACAGTTCGGCCGCGCGCAGATTGCCGGTGCCGAAATCCGGCGTGGAGACCGGGCGCGCCTGGTTCAGCGCTGCGCTGAAGGCCTGCAGTTGCGTGGCGTCGCCGGGATTGTTCGGGGCGGCGGCACCCAGACCCGCGCGCAGCTTCCAACTGTTCCCCCCTGCATCTGGATCGACCGCGGCGTTCAATTCAAGGCGCGAGGCCAATCCTGCGGGCGCGGTTGCGGAGTACCGGGCCCCGTCGTCAGTAAACAGGCCAGGATCGGTTGCTAGGGCCGTCGGGTCCAGGCCTGGCGTTTCGAAGCGTTCAATCAAGTCCTGAGCAACGGCGTCGAGTTGGGCCTGCGCTTCGATCGAAAGCTCGTCCCGGATCTGGAATTGAGCCATGAGAGCGCCGCCCCGAATCTGCGCGGTTTCGCCGCTGGTGCGGACCGGTTGCCCGTTCATCTCGAGGCCGGACAACAGCCCGTTGCCAATCGTCATGTGGGGTTTGGTGTCGCCCGTCGTCGTGAACGTGAACTCGGCTGCGCGCCCTTCCAGAAGGATCAGGCCTCCGTCCGAGTACAAGGACACGCGGTTGTTGTCCCGTGCCACCAAGTTCACGGGAATCAGCTCGTTGACCTGGTCGATCAGAACCTGCCGTCGGTCCAGAAGGCCATTGATGTCGCCGCCGGCGTTCTGAACGGCCGGAATACGGGCATTCAGGTCTTCGATGTCCTTCAGAGTGGCGTTCAGCGTATCGACATAGCTTCCGATCTTGCGGTCTGCATCGGATCGCATGTCCCGCAGCCCCTCTGACGCAGCGTTCAGAGCCCGGGCCAGATCGTCGCCGGCGCGCGCGACCTGATCCAACCGCTCGGCCGAGCCGGGATTGCTGGCCGCAGTGATCAGGCTGTTTTCGAAGCCGACCAGCCGCGCCGATACCGAGGCCGCGTCGCCGGGTTTGCCGACCAGCGTTTCAAAAGCAGCGTGAAAATCGGCGATGGCCGAATTCAGTGCCAGATCGGCATCCGCTGCCCTAAGATTGGCGGCCAGAACCGGGTCGTGGTGCCGGGTGACACCGACAACCTGCACCCCGTTTCCCGAGATTTGACTTGTGGCCAATTCCAGCGTTCGCTTGGCATAGCCGGGGGTCAGCGCGTTGGCGATATTGCCGGATACGACGGCGGCGCCACGGCTGGCCGCGCTCAGCCCGCCCAGGGCGTTGTTCAATGCCGTTGACATGCTCATGGGACCGCTCCTTTCAGGTGCTCAGGTCAGGCTCAGCGTTTGATGTTCGTGGTTTCCTGAAGCATCTCGTCCACGGTCTGGATCACCTTGGCGCTGGACGAATAGGCGCGTTGCGTCTGGATCATCGATGTCAGTTCGGTGGCGACATCGGTCGTCGATTCTTCACGGGCAAAGGAAATCAGTTCACCGGTCGGGCCCTCGCCCGCGTTCCAAAGGAAATAGGTGCCGCTTTCGCGCGAGGGGGCATAGGTCTGGCTGTCCAGCGCGGTCAGGCCGTTGGGGTTTGGAACATCCGCCAGCGGGATCTGGTACATCCGCCGCGTCACTCCTGTATCGTACAGCGCATAGACATAACCATTTTCGTCAACCTGCACGCTCGACATCGTGCCGACGGCGGAACCGTCGCGCGTGATCGAGACCGGGGCGAACGTGTCGGACAATTGCGTGATGCCGTCAGGGTCGCCGATCAGCCCGACATTGACCTCCATCGGCCCGCCCGCGACGTTGACCACGAAGCTTCCGGTCGCGGGGTCATAGGCCCCACCCGAAACCGCAGTGACGCTGGCCAGGGTTCCGCCTGCGGTGCGGCTGTCGGTGAAGGTCAGAACGTATTCTCCGATGATCGCCCCGCCCGAAGCCGAGTCCCGCAGGGTCATCGTCCATAGGTTGCTGGAGCCAGTGGTCGGGACGGTCGGCACAAGCTCGATATCCACGGTCTCGGGCTTGCCGAGGTTGTCGAAATATTCGACCGACAGGGGCTGTGGATCGCCGGGCGCACCAGCATCGGTGGCCGTTGCCGGCAGGTTCATGCGCAGGTTCATTTCGGTCGTTGGCGAGCCCGACAGCTGATTGACGCTCAGCTGCACCGGCTCCAGCGCGGCGGGCGTGTCGCGCGAGACGTTGGGGATCGAACCGTCGGGATTGGCCCGCCAGCCCAGCAGTACCAGCCCCGATTCGGTAACAAGGTAACCTTCGGCATTGGTCCGGAACGATCCGGTCGTGGTCAGCAGCATCTCGTTTGACGATGTGCCGATCTGAGAGCCGGACCGAACCGGCAGCATGCCGCGGCCCCGCACGGCCAGATCGGTGGAATTGTTGGTGGTTACGAGCGACCCGCGCTGGTCGATCAGGCGCTGGCTGGTCGTGCGCACGCCGCCGGCGGAATAGCTGCCGCCTTGTCCGGACGTGACCATGGAATGAAAATCCGTTTCAACCCGCTTGTATCCGTAGGTCGAGGAGTTGGCGATGTTGTCCGAAATGGTCGCAAGCCGGTTGGCATTGGCCTTCAATGCGGCCACGCCGGCATTCAGCGAAGAAGAAATTGTCATCGGCACGCCCTTCTGTTGCGTCTAATCTTTCCGCAACAGCTAACGCGCCGGGCCTTAACAGCGCGCTAACAGGTAAAATGCCACGCATCATTTCCGGTCATGGGTCGCGCAGGAACACGATCTCGATCCGGTCGTTTCGCGGGGCCATCGGGTTTTCGACGGCCAGTTCCCGGTCGGCATGGCCGGTCACGCGGTCCAGCCTGCGGGCATCGACACCATCGTCCTGCAGCAATTTGCGGACCGCCTGCGCGCGGGACGTGGAAAGATCCCACGCAGGATCCTGGGCCAGAACCACCGGAGCAGATCGGACATGGCCGTCCACCGCAATCGCATTGGTCACAAGATCCGAGGACCGCGCGACCAGCAGGATCAACGCGCGCATCATCTGCGTCGGCGTGTCGGTACCCGGTTCGAACAGCGGTTCGGACTCGGTCGCGAAAAGTTCGACGACCAGGCCTTCATCGGTGACCCGCGTCACGATGTGTTTGAGAGCCTTCTTCGAGACCAGGCTCTCACCGGCCCGGCCCAACAACTGCGCTTCGAGCGTCGAAAAATCCTCGAAGGCGCCGCGCCCGTCGCCAAGGGAATCGACCCCGGTCGATCCGCGGGCCCGTTTCGCTTCGGTCGGATTCTTGTTCGTTGCCCCGGAGCCATCCATCACCATGGTCTTCTCCGAAAACATGTTCTCGCCCCCGAAGGCGCCGTCGCCACCGCCCGACACCGGGTGCACCGGAATCGTCGGCGAGAAATAGTCCGCCAGTCCCTTGCGTTGTTTTTCGGTTGTTGCGTTCAGCAGCCACATCAACATGAAGAAGGCCATCATCGCCGTGACAAAGTCGGCATACGCGACTTTCCAGGCACCGCCATGGTGGCCATCGCCACCTGATGCGCGCTTCTTCTTGATGATGATCGGCGGCGCATTCGTTTGCGCACCCATCTCCACCACCCTTTTTCACCCAGTGTTCAGAACTATCGGAAAGGGCTTAAGGTCCTCTTAACAATTAAAATTCTAAGAAACGGTCTCAGTGCTGGAGCGCAGTTCCGGCCTTGGCGCGGCGCAGGATGACGGCCAGGCGGTCAAAGCTGTTCTGGATCCCGTCGGGGTCCGGCTTGGCGAAGAATCCATCCAGCTCGTCATGGGCGCGCACCGCCTGATCCAGCAGGGGATCGGTGCCCGGCGTGTACAGCCCGGCCTTGATCATAACCTCGGACTGTTCATAGCTGCCCACCAGGCTGCGGGTCTCGGCGATCATCCGGTTCTCCTCGTCCGTTGCGGCGTTCGGCAGTGACCGCGACACCGAGCGGCTGAGATCTATGGCCGGGAAACGTCCACGTTCCGCGATTTCGCGGCTCAGGACGATGTGGCCGTCGAGAACCCCGCGCAGGATGTCGGCCACCGGCTCTTCCATGTCTGACCCGGCCACCAGCACGCTGAAAACGGCGGTGATGTCCCCCTGTTGCGCGGTGCCGGGGCCGGCCCGTTCGCACAGGCCAGCGATCAGGGGTGTGGTCGAGGGCGGGAAACCGCGCAACGATGGCGCCTCGCCCATGGCGGCGGCGATCTCGCGGTGGGCTTCGGCAAAACGGGTGACGGAATCCGCCAGAAACAGAACGTTCAACCCCTGATCGCGCAGATATTCGGCAACGGTCATGGCCGACCAGGCGCAGCGGCGCCGGGCCAGGGCCGACTGGTCCGATGTCGCGGCCACGACGACCGATCTCTTCAGCCCGTCCGCCCCAAGGGCCTCCTCGACGAACGCGTTGACCTCGCGACCCCGCTCGCCGACCAGGGCCACGACCACCGCGTCGGCCTGCATCGATCTGGCCATGGTGGCAAGCAAAGTCGATTTGCCGACACCGGATCCCGCGAACAAGCCGATGCGCTGCCCGCGTACGATGGGCAGAACCGTGTTCAGAACGGCCAGCCCGGTTGCCATGCGTTCACCCAGCGGCTTGCGATCGACCGCCGGCGGGGGCGCGGCCATGATGTCGCGTGGGGTCGTGCCCGGCAACAGCGGTTTGCCGTCCAGCGGCTGCCCGAACGGGTCCACGACCCGGCCCAGCCAGTGCATACCGGGGGCAAAGACCGGGGTCGGCTCGAGAAACACGCGATCGCCCAGGCGGACGCCATCGGGCGCGCCGGCGGGGAGCATGTGAACGACGCCGCTTTCGACCCGCAGCACTTCACCCGCCAGATCCGGACCGGGTTGCCGCTGCAAGGTGAGGTGGTCACCGATTCGGGCCGCGTTCTCCAGACCCTCGATTTCGATCACTCCGCGGGTGACACCGTTGACGAGACCCATGCGCCGCGCCGGTGAAAGCCGGTCGAACAGGGGCTTCAGGATCGACGGATCGAGGTCTGACATGGTGTTGGCTCCAACTGGTTTCTGAAAACGGTTTCTAAAGGAATCGGGGTTAAGCCTTGATTGAAATTGATCGAGGGAGAAGCCCCGATGTTCTCGGACCTGAACGTCTTTAAAGTTGCGTACGCCATGGCAACCCATGCCGGTCAGCGGCAGGCCGTGGTCTCGCGCAACATGGCCAACGCGGATACGCCCGGCTATCGGGCCCGCGATATCGAGCCGTTTTCCAAAGCATTCGAAAACACGTCATCCACGCCGGCGATGGTCGCCACACGGCCTGGCCACCTGAACGGCGTGGGTATGGATGGCAGGCTGTGGGCCGAACAGGTCCGCGCGGGGGCCGTCGACCCCAACGGCAACGGCGTCTCGCTTGAGGAGGAGATGCTGAAGGCCGTCGAGGTCAAGCGCCAGCATGACCGGGCTCTGGCCATCTACAAATCGTCGATCGGCATCCTGCGCACCAGCCTGGGCAAAGCATGAGGAGCGGGAGATGAGTGACTTTTCGGATTCCCTCAAAGTGACGGCCAGCGCATTGCGGGCCCAGTCGGCGCGGCTGCGGCATGTGTCCGAGAACATCTCGAACGCGGACACGCCGGGCTATCGCCGCAAGACCGTCTCGTTCGAGGCGGTGAACGACGAAGGTGTCGATCTGGTCCGAACCGGGCGCGTCCAGCTGGACCAGAAAGCGCTGTCGCAGATCTATGACCCCAGCCATCCGCTGGCGGATGCAAGCGGCCACTATCAGGGGTCGAACGTGGATCTGATGATCGAGATCGCTGACGCGCGCGAAGCGCAGCGCAGTTACGAGGCCAACCTGAAGATGTTCGATCAGGCGCGACAGATGTCATCCAGCCTGATGGAATTGCTGAGAAAATAAGGGACGACCAGAATGGATATCCGAACGATCAACGCCGCACAGAACTATGCTCACGCCCGTCCGGCCACACAGGCCGACCCGGAGCGGTTCGGCGCCGCGCAAGGGTTGCGGACCACCTTCCAGGATTTTGCCGCGACGCTGAAACACAGCGAAAGCGTGGCGAAGGACGCGATGGTCGGCCATGCGGATCCACATGCGCTGGTGCAGGCTTTGGCCCAGACCGAACTTGCCGTGGAAACGGCGGTCGTCGTGCGCAACAAGGTGGTCGAGGCCTACCAGGAAATCCTTCGGATGCCGGTCTGAGCCATGCTGAGCGAAGGTTTGTTCTATGACATCGTGCGCCAGGCCTTGTGGATCGCGGTGATCACCTCGGTTCCGATCCTGACGGTGGCGCTGGTCACCGGCCTGGCGGTTGGCCTGTTCCAGGCGCTGACCTCGATCCAGGAAATGACACTGACCTTCGTTCCGAAACTGGTGGCCATCGTGATCGTCTTCTGGATCTCGATGGGGTTCATGACCCAGACGCTGGTCACCTTCTTCACCTCGACACTGGTTCCGCTGATTACAGGAGGCCGCTGATGGATACCGCCTATGTTACTTTGTCCCGGCAGTCGGGGCTGATGAGCGAAATGCGCATCGTGGCGAACAACGTCGCCAACGCCAATACCACCGGCTTTCGCCAGCAAGGGCTGGTGTTCTCCGAGTTCGTTCGGGATATGTCGGGCGGCCCGTCGCTGTCCATGAGTCGCGCGCAGGTGCGCAACACTTCGTTCCAGCAGGGGATTCTGACGGAAACTGGCGGTCAGTTCGACTTTGCCATCAAGGGTGACGGTTTCTTCCTGATCGAAACCCCGTCCGGCAACCGTCTGACCCGCGCGGGCAGCTTTGCGCCCGACGCCAACGGAGATCTGGTCACCCCCGACGGGTATCGAGTTCTGGACAGCAACGGGGCGCCTGTCTTCATTCCGCCCGACGCAGCGACGATCGATGTCGGGGGCGATGGAACGCTCAGCGTCGATGGGCAGCTGTTGGGCCAGATCGGGGTCTACCGCCCCACGGACGGGACGCGGCTGGTGCGCGAAGCCAGTACACTGTTTCGGCCTGAAGGCGAAGTCGAGCCGGTGGAGGAACCAGTGGTGCTGAACCGGTTTCTCGAAGGGTCGAATGTCAATGCAATCGATCAGGTCACCAAGCTCATCGAGATTCAGCGTGCCTACGAACTGGGCCAGAGTTTTCTCGAGGCCGAGGACGACCGAGTCCGCGGCGCACTTAAAACCTTGATGCGCTGATCTCAAGCAGCAGGAGAATGTGAAATGCGAGCTCTCAAGATTGCCGCGACCGGAATGTCGGCCCAGCAGATGCGGGTTGAGACGATCTCGAACAACCTGGCGAACATGAACACCACCGGCTACAACGCACGGCGCGCCGAGTTCGCGGATCTGCACTATCAACAGATGGCGCGGGCCGGAACGGTCAACGCCTCGGACGGAACTGTTTTGCCGACGGGAATCCAACTGGGTTTGGGGGTTCGTCCGGCGGCGGTCACCGTGCAACTGGCCCAGGGTGCGCTCTCGGCGACGGGCAGCGATCTGGACATCGCCATCGAGGGGCGTGGATATCTGGAAGTGACGCTGCCCAACGGGCAATCGGCCTACACCCGCGATGGCAGCCTCAAGCGTTCGGCCGAAGGGTTGATCGTCACATCGGACGGGTTCGCCGTCGCACCGGAAATCACCATTCCGGACGATGCCCGGTCAATCTCGATCAACGCCGCCGGCGAGGTCTATGCCTATTTCGACGACACCGCCGAAGGGCAGTTATTGGGCGAGTTCACGCTGGCGAGTTTTTCGAATGCCAAAGGGCTCGAAGCGATCGGCAGCAACCTGTTCAAGGAAACCGAAGCTTCGGGTGCGCCGATCGTGGGAACACCGGGCGAAGATGGTCTGGGTACGCTTCGGCAGGGCTATCTGGAAGACAGTTCGGTGGATGCGGTGCGCGAAGTGACCGAACTGATCGAAGCACAGCGTGGATACGAAATGAACGCCAAGGTGATCTCGGCCGTCGATCAGATGATGGGCGCGACGACGCAGGTGCGCTGATGAAGGTGGTGCTTCTTTCCCTGTGTTTGCTCAGCCCGCTTTCCGCGTTCGCCGATATCGTCGTGCCGACCCGAACGATCCGGCCCAAGGAAATCATCGCGGAAACGGATCTGCAGACCAAGCCGGGCGATGTGGCCGGTGCAGCCCGGTCCTTGGAACAGTTGGTCGGGAAAGAGGCAAGAACAGCGCTCTATCCGGGTCGTCCGATTCACCCATCTGACGTTGGCACGCCGGCAATCGTGGACCGAAATGACCTGGTGACGCTGAAGTTTTCCCGGAACGGCCTGACCATTGCCGCGGAGGGCCGAGCTTTGGGTCGGGGGGCCGCCGGCGAGCGGATCAGGGTCATGAACCTGTCATCCCGCACGACGGTGTCGGGCGAAATCCAGCCGGATGGCCAAATCGAGGTGAACTGATCATGAAAGTCTCAACACTGCTTCTTGCCATCCTGGCATTGGCCGCCTGCGGGCGTCTGGACCATCTGGGCAAGCCGCCAAGCCTGTCGCCCAACACGGAATCGCCTGAACATGTCGCCATGCTGTGGCCCGGCCTGCCTCTGCACACGCAACCGCAGCGCGCGGTCGATCGTGCGTCGCTATGGAGCGGTGGTCAGCAATCATTGCTGGGTGACCAACGTGCGATGAAAAAGGGCGATATCCTCACGGTTGTGATCGAATTGGACGAAAAAGCGGAAATTTCGAATGACACCAGCCGCTCGCGCAGCGGGTCGGACGAGCTGAAGATACCGGGCCTGTTCGGCCTGCCGCAGCGGGCGGCCGGTCACTTGCCCGAGGGCGCATCCCTGGATGAGGCCGTTTCCATCGACTCGGCATCCTCAAGCAAGGGGAAGGGATCGGTCAAGCGAAAGGAAAAGCTGACGCTGCGCGTGGCTGCAACCGTCGTGGATGTGCTGCCCAACGGCGTTCTGTCGATCTCCGGGTCACAGGAGTTGCGGGTGAACTTCGAACTGCGGGAACTTCTGGTTTCGGGCTATGTGCGACCGCAGGATATCTCGCGCCAGAACGAGATCACCTACGACAAGATCGCCTCGGCCCGCGTATCCTACGGTGGCCGCGGCCAGATCACCGATGTCCAGCAGCCCAGGTACGGGCAGCAGGTTCTGGACGCCCTGTTGCCGTTTTGAAAGTGACGCGAGATGAAAAAACTGGTGCCCATCGTGTTTTTGGTTGTGGGGCTGGGCGCGGGCGCCGCAGCCGGCCTTTTCCTTGCGCCGAACAAGTCGGCTGAAGCCCAGGGAAATGGAGAGAGCGCAAAGAAGGCCCCCCCCCAAGCCGAAGAGGAAATACCACAGACCCAAACTGCGCTGGCGGGTTCCCGTGATGACAATGCGCACGGGAAGAAAGGCGAGGAAGCGAGCTATGAGTACCTCAAGCTGACGAAGCAGTTCGTTGTGCCGTTGGTGGAGGATGACAGGATTTCCGCCCTGGTCACTGTGTCGCTCAGCCTCGAAGCCCAGCCCGGCAACGAAGACACGTTCTACAGGCTCGAACCGAAGTTACGTGACGCGTTCCTTCAGGTGTTGTTCGACCATGCGAACATGGGGGGGTTTGACGGGGCGTTCACCCATTCGGACAACATGGAAACCTTGCGCCGATCTCTTTTGGAGGCCGCCAGGAAAGACCTTGGGGATGAAGTCAACCGCGTGTTGATCGTCAGCATGAGCCGTCAGGATACCTGACGGCTCCTCTCCAGTCGTGGCGGTGTCGCCTCAATCGGTTTTTCGCAGGTGCGCGCGCCGCAGCGCGGTCGCTTGCTGTTCCACGAGATTTTCCAATGCTTGTTTCCGCCCGAAGGCCTGGCGCAACCCGTCCATCATCGCAAGCTTCTGCGACCGGATCCGAGCCAGCTCGGCGTTCAGTTGCCTGCGTGTTGATGCCTCCCAGCCGTACCAAATGACGTCGGCGCCGGCCATTCTGTAGCCCGTCGCGTCGGCGGCCGTCGAACGGACCTGTGCCAGCTGTGCGTCCAGTTGCGAGATCCGGTTTCGAACACGGGCCTCCTGTTCGAGGATCGGGCGCAGCTTTTGATGTTCCTTTTCAAAGGCGGCAGCGGTCACCGCAACAAGGTCCGAGAGCTTGTCTGCCTTCATCGGATACCTTTCCTGGCGCGTTTGCGCATGGCTTCGGCAAAGCGGATGGCCGCGGCGACGGGGCGATAGTAATTTTCAGGGATTTCCTGACCGATTTCGACCGTCGCATGCAGCGCGCGCGCCGTCGGCGGGTCGGAATGGATGGGAACGCCGGCCTCGATCGCGGTTTTTCGGATCGTCGCCGCAACTTCATCGACCCCCTTGGCCACGCAGGCGGGCGCCGTTCCGGGCGCGCGCGACCATTTCAGTGCAACGGCATAATGCGTAGGGTTGACGATGACCACGTCGGCCTTTGGTACGTTCGCCATCATTTGCGTGGTCGCGATTTCCTGCGCGCGCTGTCTGCGATGCTGCTTCAGGTGGGGGTCGACTTCGGACTCTTTGGTTTCGTCCTGCAATTCCTTTCGCGACATCCGGTTCTTTCGCATGTGTTCGCCGTATTGCCAAAGATAATCGATGGCGCCGATCGCGAGCGTCACGGCAACCACGATGAAGAGAAAGCGCAGCAGCAGGTTCATCAGCAAAATGATCGACGCCTTGGGCGGCGCCGCTGCGGCCGACAGGATCTGGGACAGGTTTGCGTGCAGAAATAATGCCAGGCAGACGCTGTAGATGACCAGTTTTGCAAAGCTTTTGGCAAACTCGAACAAACCTCCGCGGCCGAACTTGTTTTTTGCGTTTGACGGGATGGAAACGCGTGACAGTTTCGGCTTCGGTTTGCTGGGGGCAAAGACCAGCGCCCTTTGCGCCAGAAGACTCAGAAGTACCACGATGGCGGGCACGGCCAGCAGCGCACCGGCTGAGCTTGCAACGACCGCCATCAATCCTCCCACCGGCCCGCTGGACGATCTGGTGACCAGCAGCGGGCCGAGGGCGAAAGACTGGTCGATCAAAACGACGAAGGCCGAGCCCAAGTGCTCTGCAGAGTAGTGGCCGACAACGATCAGTGCGATCGTCAGCCCGGCATAGGCCGCCACGGCGGACAGGTCATTGGACTTGACCACCTCGCCTTTTTCGCGTGCCTTCCGAAGCTTCTGCGGTGTGGCTTCGAACGACTTGTCGCTGTCGTCGTCCTGGCTGCTCATGGGCTGGCTCCGACCGGGTCGTTGAGAAACGCGAGCATGGCGTCGCTCCAGGTGGACAGGATGATGGGCGTTCCGGCAAACAGAAGAAACAGGCCGGCGAAGGTAATCGCGGGCGCTCCCACGAAGGCAACCATCAACTGGGGCATGGCCCGGTTGATGACACCCAGGGCCAGGTTGTAGATCAGCGAGGCGATGACGAATGGGGCTGCCAGCCCGAAGGCCAGGGAAAAGCTGCGGGAAATTTGGGCCACGCCCCATTGCGACAGATCTGATGCTGCGGGTGCGCGGCCGATCGGAAACAGCGCGTAGCTGTAGATCAGGAATTGCGCCGCGCGGATGTGGAGGCCCATCACCGTCGCCAATGCCAGCCCGGCCAGTGTCATCAGATACCCCATGGCGGGCACCGGCTCGGCCGCAGCACCCCCCAGGATCTGGGACAGCGAGGTTGCCTGGGCCGCGATCGAACCGGCGGTTTGCAACGCCAGCACGAACAACCGCAGACCAAAACCTAGAAACAGCCCGATCAGGGTCTCCGTCAGGATTGCCTTCACCAGCGGCAGCAGGCCTGCAGAAACTTCCGGCCCCGGTACCGCCGGAGCGATCAGCAGGGTGAAGGCGATGGCTGCGCCCAGTTTGACTCGGGGGGGAATGCTGCGCTCGCCGAAGGCGGGCAGCAGAGACACAAAGGCCGAAACGCGCAGAAACACGACGAAAGCCAGCCAAAGCCCGGCTCCCAGCTGGTCGAGCAGCGCCGGAGGCAGGGCGATCATGCCGGCACCGTCCCGACCAATGCTGGCCGCGCCTCGAGCCCGATTTCCTCGAACGACAGAACCGGGTTCGACACGCCGCGCGCCTGCAGGATTGTACGCAACAATCTGCGGCGGCGGGTGGATGTGACCAGGGCCGGATACAACCCCTGATCCGCAGTTCTGGCCAAGGCCTGCACGGCTCCGTCCGCAAGTTTGTTGAACAGGTTGGGCGGCAGCGCCACATCCAATCCGGCGCCAGGCGCGTCGATCTGGTAGGTCGCGAAGGTCTCTTCCCATTCCGGTGCCAGTTGGATCAGCGGTATCGAGCCGTCTGTGCGCTTTAGTTCGGCCACCAGTTGGAAGCCCAGCCGCTGGCGCACAATTTCGCAGATGGCTTCGGGCTGGGTCGTGGTCATCCGCGCCTCGGCCACGCTTTCGAGTATCAGCGCCATGTTGCGGATCGAGACCCGCTCGTCCAGCAGCAGCCGCAGCACCGCATGCAGCGTGTCGATCGGAACCTTGTCGGGGATCAGTTCGTCCAGCAGTTTGCGGTTGGCCTCAGCCCGTGCGGGATCACTCAGGCGGGTCATCTCGGACAGCAGGCGGCGCAAGGATTTGAGCGTCAGCAGGCGCGAGAAATTCTGTTTGATGATCTCTAAAAGGTGTGTGGCCAGGATCTCGGGTGGGGTCACGATGGTGGCACCGCTCAGGGCGGCGGCCTCTTGGTCCTTGGGCAGGATCCACCGGGCCGGGGCACCATAGACCGGTTCGGTCACATCATTGCCGTCGGGCAGAAGATCAGCGCCTTCCTGCACAAGCGCCAGGATCAGGTCGGGGTGCAGCACGCCGCGGGCCTGTTCGACCCCCTGCACCTTGATCACATAGGTGCCCATCGGCAGATCGGCACGGTCGGTCAGGCGGATCTCGGGCAGGATCAAGCCGAAGCTCGAGGCGACATAGGTCCGCATGTTGGCGATCCGCGCATCCAGACCGGTTCCGGGGTTCAGAACCATGCTGACGAGATCGGGCGCGAACTCCAAATGCACATCGTCCAGGTCCAGAACATCGCCGATCGCCTGCGCGGACGGCGCCTGGGTTTCGGGTGCCGGCGATTGCGCGGCCAGGGCCTCGGCCTTCTGTTTCTTGTGAACGTGATAGGCGGCATAACCCAGGACCGCCCCGCCCAGAATGAAGGGCAGGAAGGGCAGGCCCGGCACCAGCGCGAACAGCGCCATCAGCACCGCAACCGTGCCCAGCGCCGCCGGATGCCGGCCCAGTTGCGAGAACAACGCGTTGTCGGTCGCGCCCTGCGTGCCGCCGCGCGCCAGCAACAGGGCCGATGCGATCGAGATGATCACGGCTGGAATCTGCGACACCAACCCGTCGCCCACGGTCAGGATGGCATAGGTTTCGAACGCCGATGCAACCGGCATGCCATGCACGATCACCCCCATGATCAGCCCCATCAGGAGGTTCAGAAGAGTGATCAGCAGCCCGGCGACCGCATCGCCCTTGACGAATTTCGACGCCCCGTCCAGCGAGCCGAAAAACGTGGTTTCCTGCTGTTCAAGCTCGCGCCGTTCCTTGGCTTGCTGGTGGTCGATCGCACCGGCCGACATGTCGGCGTCGATGGCCAGTTGCTTGCCCGGCATCCCGTCCAGCGCAAACCTTGCGCCGACCTCGGCCATGCGCGCGGCGCCCTTGGTGATGACCATGAAATTCACGATCAGCAGCACACCGAACACGACGAGACCCAGGAAGATGCTGCCACTCATCACGAATTGGGCAAAGCCTTCGATCACGTCGCCGGCGGCGTTGGGGCCGGTGTGGCCCTGCCCGATGATCAGCTTGGTCGAGGACACGTTCAGCGACAGCCGCAGCATCAGCGAGGCCAGCAGGATCGTCGGGAAGGACGAAAAATCCAGCGGGCGCTCGATGAACAGGGTCAGGGTGAAGATCAAAATCGCCAGTGCGAACGAGGCCGCCAGCCCGATGTCGAGCACCCAGGACGGCATTGGCAGAATCATCATCACGATCACGGTCATCAGCGCCAGCGCCAGAAGAACCGTGGGTGAAAACAAGGTCCTTGGGTCAAGTTTCGGCACGCGTCACTCCTGATCGAACGTTATGAAGGCCACTGCGGTCCCGGATACCGGAACAAGTGATCCCAGGGCGGGGCGGTCGACCTTGGCGGGGGAGGGGCCGAGCGGGATCAACGGCAGCGCGGAGCGGTGGAACGGGTCGACCGCCTGACGGGCGGCCGGTTCGGGCGTGTCGGACAGCGCGGCCAGAACCGTCTGGAACCGGGTGACATATCTGCGAGCATATTCTGGGGTGCGTGAGTGATAGGCGCCGACAGCGGCCGACCAGTCGCCATGTTCAGCATAAAGCTGTTTGAGAAACTGCGCCGCATAGGTAGAATTCTGATCGGGGTCGAACATCGCGTCGATTGACCGGAACGCCTTGCCGTGCCAGCGATAATTGATCTGGAAACAGCCCACATCAAAGCTGCGGGCGCCCGATTTGAACACCTCGAACACATAGGCCTTAGCCTCGGCCTCGGACCCGAACCAGTATCCCTTGCCTTCCAGGTTCACGGTCCAGGGCCAGGGGTGCAGGCTGCCATCGACGCGGCGCCCGGTTTCCACCCGTGTGATGGCCTGCATGACATCCAGCGGGACACCCTCGGCCCGGGCGGCACGCCGGGCCGCTTGGTCGCAGATGTCGGCGGTGCGCATGTCCGGTATGGCCAAGGCCACCGTGGCGACCATGGCCTGCACCCACAGCGAGAGGAAAACGATCTTGAGTTCTGGCATTCTGCCGGTCCGGGATTCTTCTGACCGGGCCAAGCTAGCCAGCTTTCGGTTTACAGAGGGTTAGCGCCGATCAGCTCCGGTCGATCCTGCGACCGAACACGACGCTGGTATTGGTGCGCAGCACGCCGGGGATCTTGGCCAGCTCGTCCACCAAGATGTCGAGATCCTCGATCCGGGGGGCTTCGGCCGACAGAAGCAGGTCGAATTCGCCGTTGATCGACAGGCACAGCTTGACCTCGGGATAGGCTTCCAGCCGCTTGATGATGCGCGATGTCTCTTTCTGCTGCACCTCGAGCAGCACCACGACCTGCACCCTGGGCGTGTCGTCGGTCCGGCCCAGCAGGACCGAGTAGCCCGCGATCACGCCTGTTTCCTCCATGCGACGGATACGTTCGTGCACGGTGGTCCGGGCCACGCCCAGACGCGCCGCGATCTGCGTGGTCGAGGCGCGCGCGTTGTGCTGTAGGGCGGCGATGATGCGGCGGTCAAGCTGGTCCATGGGGCTTTCGGCTGTCGGTCGAGTGGTTCGGGTCTACGGCAATAGGGCGGTCGCCCTCAAGGTTTGTGCGGATATCGGGGGTGCAGGTCGTCGATGATAATTGGGTGCGCATGCGGATCGGGCCCGGACAGATGCGGGTGATCGGCCGGCAGGTCCGGGTGGTCATGCGCGATGGACCGCGGCTGGAATGCGGGCCAGGTCCAGGCGGCCAGCATCAGGCCGCCCAAGGCCATAACGGTCAGCGCGGCCATCGCCACTGTCGCCCCATGTTGCGTCATCAGCCAGCCCGACAGCGGATACAGAACCAGCCAGCAGGCATGTGACAGGGTGAACTGGGCGGCGAACACGGCCGCGCGGTCCTCGGGATGGGCGGATCGGGTCAGCAACCGCCCGGATGGGGTCAGCGTGCAGGAATAGCCGAAACCCACAAGCGCCCAAAGCGTGGTCAGCATCGCCAGCGACATCGGCACCACCGCGGACAGCAGCGCAGCGGTAGCCATGGTCGCGGTCGCCAGCGTTGCGCCGGCCAGCATCACGCGGCGATCCGGCAGACGCTCCAGCAGCGCCGGGAGCAAGAAAGCCGCCAGCATCGACCCGCCGCCAAACCCGGCCAGGGCGATCGCCACGGCGCTGTCCTGCAGGCTCAGGTCGCTGCGCACGATCACCACGGTATTGACCAGAACCATCGCGCTGAGGGCGGCGACGGTCCAGCTCAGCGCCAAAAGGCCACGCAGGCGCGGTGTCCGCAGATAGATGCGAATACCGCGTGTTGTTCGGTCAAAGACCCCACGTGGCTGACGGGGCGTGGGCGAGGGCAGGACCACCGAGACCAACAGCAAGGCCGAGGCCGCAAAGCCCAGCGCCGTTCCCCAGAACAGGCTGTCGAAGCTGACGACCAGCAGCAGCAGCGCTGCCAGCATCGGGCTGACAAGGTTCTCCAGATCATAGGCCAGTCGCGACAGCGACAGGGCCTTGGTGTAATCCTGCTCGTCGGTCAGAACATCGGGTATCGTGGCCTGGAACGCGGGCGTGAACCCGGCCGAGGCCGATTGCAGCACGAAGATCAACACATAGACCTGCCAGACCTCGGTCACGAGAGGCAGGCACAGCGCGACCGCGGCCCGCACCATGTCCAGCGTCACCAGCATGCGGCGGCGGTCCAGCCTTTCGGCAAAAGCCGCGGCGATGGGTGCAATCGTGACATAGGCGATCATCTTGATGGTCAGGGCCGTGCCCAGCACCATCGCGGCGGACTTGCCGGCCAGATCATAGGCCAGCAACCCCAGCGCCACGGTCGCCAGCCCGGTGCCCAGCAGCGCCACCACCTGCGCGGCCAGAAGGTGACGGTACGTCCGGTTCCGCAGAATGTTCAGCACCGCGCAAACCCTGAAACGGCCCGGCGCGCGTCGTGGGGGCCACCGTCGCTCGGGCGGGCGGTAGTTTGTTCAGACGAGGCACAGGACGGTTGAGTCATGACCCGACCCTATGCGCCGGACGTAGATGCCTCAACCGCAATGACACCCGAGTACCGCCATGGGGCGGATGGCGTTGAGTTTGCGGGTCAAACACCCTATTTCGGTGACACCACCGTGCAAAGGAAACATTCGTGGCGAACTACCTTTACAAGAACGACCTGCCCGACGGGCTGGACCTGGGCCCCGTCGTGGCCATCGATTGCGAAACCATGGGCCTGAACCCGCATCGCGACCGTCTGTGCGTGATCCAGATGTCGGGCGGCGACGGCCACAGCCACATCGTGCAGGTGGAAAAGGGTCAGACCGAGGCCCCGAACCTGTGCGCCATGCTGGAAAACCCCGAGGTGCTGAAACTGTTCCACTTCGGCCGCTTTGACATCGCCGCGCTGTACCACGCTTTCGGCGCGCTGGCGGCGCCGGTCTATTGCACCAAGATCGCCAGCCGCCTGGTGCGCACCTATACCGACCGGCACGGGTTGAAGAACCTGTGCCAAGAGCTGCTGGGCATCGACATTTCGAAACAACAGCAGATGAGCGACTGGGGTGCCGAGACCCTGACCGGGGCGCAGCTGGACTATGCCGCTTCGGACGTTCTGTACCTGCACCAGCTGCGCGCGGCGTTGGATGCGCGGCTCGAACGCGAGGGCCGGACCGAGATGGCGCAGGCCTGTTTCGACTTCCTGCCGATGCGCGCCAGGCTGGATCTGGCGGGCTGGCCCGAAACCGACATTTTTGCGCACTCATGACCGATACCGACTCCTTTTTGAAAACCGCCCGGCAGGTCGTCACCGACGAGGCCCGCGCGCTCGAGGTTCTGGCCGAAGGGCTGGATGACCGTTTCGCCGACGCGGTGCGGCTGATCCTGCAGGCCAAGGGCCGGCTGATCGTCAGCGGCATCGGCAAGTCGGGCCATATCGGGCACAAGATCGCGGCCACGTTGGCCAGCACCGGCACGCCCGCCTATTTCGTGCATCCGGCCGAGGCCAGCCACGGCGACTTGGGCATGGTGTCGAAGGATGACGTGGTGCTGGCGATATCGAATTCCGGCGAGGCGCCCGAGCTGGCCAACCTGCTGGCCTTTACCCGGCGGTTCGGGATTCCGCTGATCGGCCTGTCCAGCCGGCTGGACAGTACGCTGATGAAGCAGGCTGACGTGCATCTGCTGATCCCCGCGCTGGGCGAGGCTTGCGGATACGGCATGGTGCCCTCGATCTCGACCACGCTGACACTGGCTATGGGCGATGCGCTGGCGATCGCGTTAATGAAATACCGCGATTTCAAGCCCGAGGATTTCCGCGCCTTCCATCCCGGCGGCAAGCTGGGTGCGCAGCTGAGCGCGGTGCGCGACCTGATGCATGGCGGCGACGCACTGCCGCTGGTGTCGGCCGACACCCCGATGAGCGACGCGCTGATCGAGATCAGCCAGAAGGGCTTTGGCGTGGTCGGCGTGACCGATGCAGAGGGCACCCTGGTCGGCATCATCACCGACGGCGACCTGCGCCGGCATATGGACGGGTTGCTGAACAACACGGCGGCCCAGGTCATGACTGCCAACCCCACGACCATCGCGCCCGACGCGCTTGCCGAAGAGGCGGTGGCGATCATGAACGCGCGCAAGATCACCTCGTTGTTTGTAGTGGACCCGGAGCAGCCGCGCCGGGCGCAGGGGCTGTTGCACATCCACGACTGCCTGCGCGTCGGGCTGGGTTGAGTGAGGGCCGGGATGGATCGCTATTCGCGCATGGTGCAGTTCCTCAAGGTTCTGCTGCCGCTGGCGGCCATCCTGCTGCTGTCGATGGTGTTTCTGCTGTCGCGCAGCATCGAGACAAAGGTGGCGGTTCCGTTTTCGCAGCAGGATATCGACGAACGCCTGAACAATCAGCTTGTGACGCAGCCAATTTATCGCGGCGTCACCCGCAAGGGCGAGGATATTCAGGTGGAAGCCGTCCGCGCCAGCCGCGGGACCGCGGACGAGGCGCCCACGGCGGCCGAGTTCAAGGGGCAGCTTGGCCTGAACGGCGGCCGCGTCATCACCCTTGATTCCAACACCGGCCTGATCCGCCCCGACAAGGGCACGGCGACCTTCTCCGACGATGTGGTCATCACCACGACCGATGGTATCCGGGTCACGACCGATCTTCTGAACACCTCGCTAGACGAGATTCGAGGCGACACCCCAGGGCAGGTTGCAGGGACCGGGCCGATCGGCAACTTCACGGCCGGGCGGATGACCTTCGGTGCCGAAAATTCCGACGGCCCCGTCCATATTGTTTTTACAGACGGCGTGAAGCTGATATACGAGCCGAAAAAGACCGAAAGATAACCCGTGTTTGATTTTCGAATAGTTCCTTTGTGTGCCGCATTGGCCTTTGGGGTGGCCCCGGCGGGCGCCCAGGAAGCCCAGGTGGCGTTCGGGGCAGCCGCAGCAGACCCCAGCCTGCCGGTCGAGGTCACGTCGGAGACGCTCAAGGTCAACCAGGAGGACGGGTCGGCCGAGTTTCTGGGCAATGTCGTCGTCGTGCAGGGCCAGATGCGCCTGTCGGCCGATCGGGTTCTGGTGATCTACAACGAGGACCGCTCGGGGATCGAGCGCCTCGAGGCGTCCGACAACGTTCTGCTGGTCAGCCCACCGGATGCGGCCGAGGGGGATTGGGCGGAATACACGATCGACAGCGGGGTTGTCGTCATGACAGGCAACGTTCTGCTCAGCCAGGGGCCCAGCACGATCAGCGGCGATCGGATGGTCGCGAATCTGGCGGACGGAACCGCGACCATGACCGGCCGGGTCAAGACAATCCTCAAGTCGGGCGGTGATTGATGGCGGGGCCGAAACTGTCCGTTGCTGAAGGGGCGTCCGGGCTGAAGATCGACAAGCTGCGGAAATCCTATCGCAAGAAGACGGTGATCCGGGATGTGTCGATGACGCTGGACCGGTCCGAAGTCGTGGCGCTTCTGGGGCCGAATGGCTCGGGCAAGACCACGACCTTCTATTCCGTGGCCGGGCTGGTCTTCCCCGAGGCTGGCTCGGTGACGCTGGACGGTCAGAACGTCACAACGTTGCCGATGTATCGGCGGGCGCGGATGGGAATCGGCTATCTGCCGCAGGAGATGTCGATCTTCCGCGGTCTCAGCGTCGAGGACAACATCGCCGCGGTTCTGGATATCTCGGTCAAACATGCGCATCGGCGTAAGGAGCGGCTGGAGGAACTGCTGTCGGATTTTTCGATCGAGCACCTTCGGCGGGCGCCGGCGCTGGCCTTGTCGGGCGGCGAGCGGCGGCGGGTCGAAATCGCCCGCTGCCTGGCGGCCGATCCGAAATATCTGCTGCTGGATGAACCGTTTGCGGGGGTGGACCCAATAAGCGTAGGGGACATCCGCCATCTTGTGGCCGATCTGAAAAAGCGGGGAATCGGCGTGCTGATCACCGACCACAACGTACGCGAAACCCTGGAAATCGTGGATCGCGCCTATATCCTGCATGACGGGCAGGTTTTGATGTCGGGCACCCCGGACGAGGTCGTCGAGAACGAGAACGTGCGCCGCGTCTATTTGGGCGAAAACTTCAGAATTTCATAAACTTGTCGGATGACGGAGGGATTCCGCGACAGTTTTCTCGAATCTGTGCTCGTGTTTTGATTGACTCTGCTGCCGCCTGTTGGCTGAATTGGGATATGGCGCTTGCGTGGATTCAGTCTGGATCTCGATCCCCCTTCGTTGAAGGGCGCGATGATCGGCAACCCCGTACAGCGTCTCGACCCCCCACCCCATAACAACAAGCCTGCCGCATGATGCGGCGCAAACAGGGGTGTGAATTGTGAAGGAGATCACATGCGTTACCAAATCAGCGGCAAACAGATCGACATCGGTGCGGCCCTGCAGACCCACGTGCAGACCGAACTGGGCGAGGTTGTGGGCAAATATGCCCAGCGCGCAACGGACGCCAACGTCGTCTTTTCCCGTTCAGCGCATGAATATGTGTGTGAAACCACCGTGCATCTGTCCACCGGCCTGACGGCTCAGGCCAAGGCCCATGCCACCGAGATCTACGCGGCATTCGAGGCGTGCTGTGACAAGATGGAGAAGCAGTTGCGCCGCTACAAGCGCCGCCTGAAGGACCACCACCGCGAGCGGTCCGAGCCGGTTGAACTCTTCGGGGCGTCGTCCTATATCCTCGCCTCGAACGATTCGGAGCCGGAGCAGGAACCCGACTCCTTGCAGCCAATCATCGTTGCCGAGATGGAAACCAAGATCCCATCGCTCAGCGTTGGTGAGGCTGTCATGCAGATGGAACTCGCGGGCGCGCCGGTGCTGGTGTTCCGGAACGAAAACAAGGACGGATTGAATGTCGTATATCGTCGCGACGATGGAAACATCGGCTGGATCGATCCGTAACAGGCAAGGATGAAGGCACTGCCTCCGCACCGGCGGGGGCATTGTCGTGGAGCAAGATAATGGAGCTTTCGAGCATATTGAAGCCCGAAGCGGTGCGCGTGTTGTCCGCCGCATCCAGCAAGAAGCGACTGTTTCAGGAAATCGGGGAAGTCGCCGCCAGCGCCTTGGGGCTGGATGCTCAGACCGTGGTCGATAATCTGCTCGAGCGTGAGAGCCTCGGCCCGACCGGTGTCGGACACGGAGTGGCGCTGCCGCATGCCCGTCTGTCGGGCCTGGACGCCGTGGCGGGCGTGTTCGTGATGCTGGAAAAGCCGATCGACTTCGGTTCAGTCGACCGGCAGCCTGTGGATCTGGCCTTTGCCCTGTTTGCCCCCGAGGATGCCGGTGTCGAGCACCTCAAGGCGCTGGCCTTGGTTTCACGGACGCTGCGTGACACATCTGTCTGCAGCAAGCTGCGGGCCAATCCTGATCCGGTCAAGCTGTATGCGATTTTGACCACTGCGCAATCGGTGCAGGCGGCCTGACCCCGCTGACGTGGCGGTGTGGCCCTCGTGGGCTGACCGCGCGCGGCAAGGTCAGCCGCCGGTGCCCATTTCCAGAACCCACCAGAGCTTTCCGCCCTTTTCCTGGTGCCAGGCAAAGCCCATCTGCGTTGCCTTCGGATCCATTATGACCGACCGCGGGCCGGGCTCCTGCATCCAGGCGGCCAGGGTCTCGGTTTCGGTCTCGTAGGTCTCCGAGATGGCCTCGCCGCGAAACGTCCCAAGATAGCCGACGCGCACCGCGCGGTCCAGCGGCGAGGACCCGTCGGACCCAAAGTGCCAAGGGCGATTCTGGCGCGCCATGTCCTTGGCGTGGGTTGCGGCGGCCGCGTTCAGCTGAGCATTCAGTTGAACGGGCTGCAGGCCAGAGGCCTGGCGCAGCGCGTTGACGGAATCAAGCATGCGGAACTGCAGCTTCTCGGGGTTGCCGCGGATCTTGTAGGCCTTGGGCAGCGGTCGTCCGTCCGCCCCTAGCGACGAAGTGCCCGAAGTTTCAGTACATGCCGCAAGCGCGACAAGACAGATCAGCAGCAAGGAAAAGATACGCGTCATCATAGGCCCAGTTCGTTGTTCCGAAAAGGGATAGCCTGCGTGCGCGCATTGCGCAAAGGCCCAATTGCCGATGTTCGCGTATTTCTGCCGGTTTGATTTGCGACTGAAGCATTCTGGCAATAAACTGCCTGCGAATTTCAATACTGATTATCAAAGGACCTTTTGGCATGGCCAAGAAAAACATTCACCTGACTTCGCGCCGCGGGTTCCTGGCCGGGGGCACGTCCCTGTTGGCCAGCCCGGCGATCGCGCAGTTCATCCCCGGCGATCCACTGCGCCCCGCGCCCGAACCCGAACCGCCGGTCCGGCGCAATGTTTCCGGGTTTCGCGCCATGGAGTGGCAGCCCTATTTCTCGAACATCCGAAACGGGGCGATTCTGGTCGATACGGTTTCGCGCGCGTTGCACTACTGGTCCGAGGATCAGACGGTGTACAAGCTGTACCCGTCCTCCGTTCCGCTGACCGAGGAACTGACCCGCCGTGGCCGTACCAGCGTCATCCGCAAGGTTGTGGGGCCCAGTTGGTCGCCGACGCCTTCGATGAAGAAGAGAAACCCGGAATGGCCCGACTATATCCCGCCGGGACCTGACAACCCGCTGGGAACGCATGCTTTGTATCTGAGCTGGAAATATTACCGCATCCACGGCACCCACGACACGCGCAAGATCGGGCGGCGGTCGTCGAACGGGTGCATCGGCCTGTTCAACGAACATATCGCCGAATTGTACGCTTTGACCAAGGTCGGCACGCAAGTGTTGCTAATTTGACGACATTTTCGCGCGCCAACCCGCCGGTGGCACAAGTTGCAATTGCATTCTCGACGCTTTGCTGCTTAGAAAAAACCACGAGGTAAGTCATAGGTGCGGGGCTCCAGTATCCCGGGGCCACGCAAACTTTGGAGGTTAACATGAAGAAACTCGTTCTCGCTGCTGCTCTGACCGCTGCCGCTTCGACCGCATATGCCGGCAACCTGGAAGAGCCGGTTGTGGAAGCACCGGTTGTTGTCGAAGAAACCCAGGGCTCGTCGCAGGGCATCATCCTGCCGCTGATCCTGCTGGTCGTCGTCGCAGCAGCTGTTGCCGCAAGCTAAGTCCAGCGGACAAAGACAAAAAAGAAAGGCGGTGGATTTCCACCGCCTTTTTTCATGCGTTTTCCGAGGCCGGTTCAGTCCAGCCAGCCTTTCAGGTTGTCCGCGATCACTTTTCCCAAGGCCGCGATATGCGCGTCCTCGTCGTTCAGGCAGGGGATATAGGTGAAGGTCTCGCCGCCTGCCTCTTCAAAGCTCTCGCGGATCTCCTCGTTGATTTCTTCCAGCGTTTCGATGCAGTCCGACGAAAACGCCGGGGCAATGACGGCGATGTTCTTTTTGCCCTGCCGGGCCAGTTCCGCGACGTGGTCGACGGTGTAGGGCTTCAGCCATTCCTCGGGTCCGAATCGTGACTGGAAGGTGGTCACCAGTTGATCATCCGCCCAGCCTAGCCGCTCTTTCAGCAGTCGTGATGTCTTGGCACACTGGCAGTGGTACGGATCACCCTGCATCAGATAGCGTTCCGGCATGCCGTGATAGGAACACACCAGAACGTCCGGCTTGGTCTCCATGGCCGCATAGGCGCGCTCGACCGACTGCGCCAGGGCGTCGATATAGGCCGGCTCGTCGAAATAGGCCGGCACCGTGCGGCTGGCGGGCTGCCAGGCCTCCTCCATCAACGCGCGAAAGAACTGGTCGTTCGCGGTGGCGGTCGTGGCGCCCGCATATTGCGGATAGAGCGGGAAGAACAGGATGCGGTCGCAGCCCTCGGCCACCATCTGGCGGACCTTAGACTTGGTCGAGGGGTTTCCGTAGCGCATGCAGAAATCCACCATGACCTTGTCACCATAGCGGTCCTGCATCGCCGCGCGCAGCTTGGCGGTCTGGTCCTTGGTGATGGTCATCAGCGGGCTTTCGCCCTTGTCGTGGTTCCAGATCGATTTGTACGCCGCGCCCGAGCTGAAAGGACGTTTGGTCAGGATGATCGCCTGCAGAATCGGCTGCCATTTCCAGGCCGGATAGTCGATCACCCGACGGTCGGACAGGAACTCGTTCAGATAGCGGCGCATCGGCCAATAGCTGTAATCGTCCGGCGTGCCGAGATTGGCCAGCAGGATGCCGACACGGCCCATCTTGATCTTGGGGTGATCTGCGGGCGCGTGCGCGGGGCGGATGGCATCGAACATGGTGGCTTTCCTGAGTTTTTCCGTAAGTGCCTGAATTAATCGGATCGACCGCGGGGTCAATCGGACAGTTTGCCTTCTTTCGTGCCTAAGGCTTGGGCGAGGCTGACCTGGGCCGAACCGGGCCGCAGCGGCTTGGGCTGGCTGGCATCCGGTGCCCAGCCGGTTAGGCAGACCAGCTCGAAAGTTGCCGTCAGGCGCCCGTCGGGGGCGGTGAAGCTTTCGGCATAGATCTGCTGTGCGCGTTGAAACACGGTCCGGCGCGTGGGGTATTTCAACCGTTCGGTCATCGCGTTGGCCTCGCCCATGGCGCGCAGGTCGGCCATCAGGTGCCACAGGTCGCGGTAGGTCGCCGTTAGCGGCACCCGGTCGGCCACGGGCAGGGCCAGCCCGGCGCGTTGCAGCAGGGCACCAAGGTCGCGCAGTTCTGCCATCGGCGCGACACGGGGGCTGAGCCCGCCGGTCACCTCAATCTCGGCCTGACCCAGCGCTGCCCGCAATTCGTGCAGCGTCTCGCCGCCCAGACAGACCACCAGCAACAGCCCGTCCGGTTTCAGGGCGCGGGCGCATTGGATCAGCTGTCCAACCGGGTCATTGGCCCAATGCAAAGCCATGGCGTGGATCACCAGATCATGCGCGCCCGAGGACAGGTCCAGCACCTCGTCATCAGGCACGATGCGCGCGCCGTTCAGAACGCCTGCCCATACCTGGGCAAAAGGGGTTACGATCGCGGGCGCCGTAAAGGTTTTATTAACCACGGCAAGGCGATCCTGCACCTCGTCGACGGCGGCGCGGTGCAGGAACAGGGCGTCGTCCCGGGCCCGGGCGCGATGCGCGGCCAGGGCGGATCGGTCAAACAATGAGGGTGTCTTGGCTGCGGATGGGTCCATAGGGCGCAGTTATCGCATATGGCAGCGGATTCAAACCGCCATCGAGGTCGTGTACCCACCGCGCTGCATCGGTTGCGGCGCGATGACCGAGTCGGATTTCGGGCTGTGTGGGCCATGCTGGCGCGAGACGCCGTTCATCGGGGGGATGGTTTGTGCCAGCTGCGGCGTCCCGTTGCCGGGCGAGGACGAAGGCCTCCGGGTCGAGTGTGATCACTGCATGCGCCAGCCGCCGCCCTGGTCCGAGGGGCGCGCCGCGCTGCTGTACGCTAGCAAGGCGCGGGCGCTGGTTTTGGCACTGAAACATGGCGACCGGACGGAACTCGCCAGACCCGCGGCGCAATGGATGGCCGGGGCCGGGCGGGCCTTGGTCCGGCCGGGCATGCTGATTGCGCCGGTACCACTGCACTGGTCGCGCCTGTTGAAGCGTCGGTACAACCAGTCGGCGCTGCTGGCGCAGCATCTGGGCAAGACGGTCGGGCTGCCGGTTTGCCCTGACCTGCTGTTACGCAGCCGGCGCACCCCTGCGCTGGAAGGGAAAACGGCCGCCGAGCGGGCCGAAACGCTGCGCGATGCGATCACCGTGCATCCGAGGCGGGCGGACCGCCTGAAAGGGCGCCACGTGCTGCTGGTCGATGACGTGATGACATCGGGCGCGACCTTGGCGGCCTGCGCCCGCGCCTGCCGGGTGGCCGGGGCGGATGATATTTCCGTGTTGGTACTGGCGCGCGTTGCCAAGGATGCCTAATTCCCCCTAGATTGCGCGAAATCCAAGGGAACGGACCATGAAACCGGTTGTCATCTATACATCGCCGCTGTGCGGCTTTTGCCACGCGGCCAAACGGCTGTTGAATCAGAAAGGCGTCGCCTATGAGGAGATCGACGTTCTGATGAACCCCAAACGCAAGCCCGAGATGATCCAGCGGGCGGGCGGACGGCGCACGGTGCCGCAGATCTTCATTGGTGACACCCATGTCGGTGGCTGCGACGACCTGTACGAACTCGAACAGGCCGGCAAGCTGGACCCGCTGTTGGCCGCCTGATGAAAACCGCCCTGCTGCAGATCACCTCGTCGGACGACCCGGCCGCGAACCTGGACATGGTGCGTGCCATGATGGCCGAGGCCGCGGACCGGGGCGCGCGGTTCATCCTGACGCCCGAGGTCACCAACTGCGTTTCGACCAGCGCAACGCGCCAGCGCGAGGTGCTGCAGCACAAAGAAGACGACATCACCCTGGCGGGCCTGCGCGAACAGGCGGCGGAATTGGGCGTATGGCTGCTGATCGGATCGCTGGGGCTGAAGACACATGACGCCGACGGGCGGTTCGCCAACCGGTCCTTCATGATCGACCCGCAGGGCGGGATCGTGGCGCGCTATGACAAGATCCACATGTTCGACGTGCAGGTCACCGAGACTGAGACCTTTCGCGAATCGGCCAGCTATCGCCCCGGGTCGCGGGCGGTGATCGCCGAGACCGCTTTCGGCAAGGTCGGCATGACCATCTGCTATGACATCCGGTTCCCGCATCTGCACGCCGCGCTGGCACAGGGCGGGGCCACGATCCTGACGGTTCCGGCGGCGTTCTCTCCGGTGACCGGCGCGGCCCATTGGGAACCGCTGCTGCGCGCCCGCGCCATCGAGACCGGCTGTTGGGTCATTGCCCCCGCGCAGACCGGAGAACACCCCAAAACCCGGGGCAAAACGCGCCATACCCACGGGCACAGCATGGTCGTATCGCCCTGGGGCGAGGTGCTGATCGACGCAGGCACTCAGACCGGCATTCACTTTTTTGATCTGGATGATAGGTCTGTTACAGAGGCACGGCGGCGCGTGCCGTCCCTGACACATGTTCGCCCGTTCGACGGGCCCTGATCCAGAGCCGGGTAATGACTGACGAAACCAACGCCCTGGCGGTCGCGCTGTTCAGCGAGATCCTGACTGCGGACCAATTGCTGCGGAACCGGCTGAGCCGGGTTCTGCCCAAGGGAATGGAAATCTCGCATTTCTCGGTGCTGAACCACCTGGTGTTCGTGGGGGGCGAGCGGACGCCTGCCCAACTGGCCCGCACATTCCATGTGACCCGTGGGGCGATGACCAACACCTTGGCCAAACTGGAATGGGCCGGATACATCCACATCCGCCCCGATTGGGACGATGCCCGCCGCAAGATGGTGGCGATCAGCCCCGCAGGCCGACGGGCGCGTGATCAGGCGATCTCGGCTATCGCACCTCTGATCAACCGGGTTGTGGGCGAGCTGGGCCTTGAGCGTGTGCGCGCGACCCTGCCGGTTCTGCGCGACCTGCGCATGAAACTGGAAGAGGAATAGGCCTCAGCCCGGTTTCACGCTGGCGGTGACGTAGTTCACGCTCAGATCCCGGTCCGAGATCGACCAGCTCCAGGTGATCGGGTTGAACACGAACCCCTTGCGGTCCACCGGGTCCAGACCAGCCTGGCGCAGCAGATCGAACAGCTCGTCCGGGGTGATGAACTTGGACCATTCATGCGTGCCGCGCGGCAGCCAGCGCATGACGACCTCGGCCCCGAAAATCGCCATCGCATAGGATTTCGGGTTGCGGTTGATGGTGGAACAGATTTCCAGCCCGCCGGGTTTCAGCAGCTGTTGCGTGGCGGTCAGATAGGCCAGCGGATCGGCCACATGCTCGACCACCTCCATGTTCAGGACCACGTCGAACTGTTCGCCCGCGTCGGCCAATGCCTCGGCGGTGGTGTGGCGATAGTCGATCTGCAGGCCGGATTGTTCGGCATGGATTCGGGCCACGGGCAGGTTGCGCTCGGCCGCGTCGGCGCCTACGACATCGGCGCCCAGCCGCGCCATCGGCTCGCTCAGCAGCCCGCCGCCGCAGCCGATATCCAGCAAGCGCAGGCCCTCGAACGGTTTCGCTGCCGTCAGGTCCCGGTCGAATTCGCCCGCGATCTGCTGTGTGATATAGTCCAGGCGGCACGGATTCAGCATGTGCAGAGGTTTGAATTTCCCGTGCGGGTCCCACCATTCGGCGGCCATGGCCTCGAATTTTGCGATCTCGGACGGGTCAACCGTGTTCGGATGCGCTTGCATTCCTGTCTCCGTGTGCTCTTTTACGCTGAAGGACTATATAGGGCCATAATGGACAAATACCCGGACCAAAAGCGCGCAGTGCAATATCTTTACCCGCCGGTCGATCCGTTCGACCAGCGCGTGGTGGATATGGGCGACGGGCACCGCATCTATGTGGAACAATGCGGAAATCCCGACGGGATTCCCGTGGTGGTTCTGCATGGGGGCCCCGGCGGCGGCTGCAGCCCGGCCATGCGGCGCTATTTCGACCCCGAGGTCTACCGGGTGATTCTGTTCGACCAGCGCGGCTGCGGCCGGTCGCGGCCCACGGCCTCGGTCGATAACAACACAACCTGGCACCTGGTGGCCGATATCGAGCGTCTGCGGAAACTGTTCGAGATCGACGACTGGATCGTATTCGGTGGCAGCTGGGGCGCCACGCTGGCGCTGGTCTATGCTCAAACCCATCCCGACCGGGTGACCCGCCTGGTTCTGCGCGGCGTGTTTCTGGCCACGCAGGCGGAACTCGACTGGTTCTATGGCGGCGGAGCCGGCAAGTTCTGGCCCGAACAATGGGCGCGCTTCACCTCGCTGCTGCGCGACTCGGAGCTGTCCGACACCATCGGCGCCTACAACAAGCGGCTGTTTTCGGGCGATCGGGCGACCGAGATACTGTACGCCCGCGCCTGGTCGCATTGGGAAAACGCGCTGGCCTCGATCCACACGAACGGGGCCGTCGGTGAAAGCCCCGGCGAATATGCCCGCACATTCGCGCGGCTCGAGAATCACTATTTCATCAACAAGGCGTTTCTGGAACATGACGGTCAGATTTTGGATCAGATGGACCGGATCGCGCATATTCCCGGCCATATCGTGCAGGGCCGTTACGATATGATCTGCCCCCCGCAGGCGGCCTGGAGCCTGGCCGAGAAATGGCCCGAGGCAGAGCTGAAGATGGTGCGGCAGGCTGGTCACGCCCTGTCGGAACCCGGGATCAGCGCCGAACTGGTGCGCATCATGGACCGAGCCGCGCAGGAGGTGGCATGACCCGCATCGACCGCCGTGCTCTGTTCACTTCGGGTGCCGCCGCAGCCCTGCTGGCCGCGACGGGGGCCTCGCTGGCGGATACGCCGAAATTGGGCGGCGTGCTGCGCATCGCCGTGCCGCGTGACGACAGCCTGGACCGGCTGGCCCGGGGTGCGGTGTTCGACACCCTGACCGAGATCGCGCCGGACGGCACTCTGCGCGGCGAGTTGGCAACCGCTTGGCAGACCGATTCCGAGGTCCGGGTCTGGACGTTCGACCTGCGTGCGGATGCGGTGTTTCACGACGGTGCGGCACTTACGGCCGAGGATGTTCTTGCGGTCCTGTCCGAGGTCGGGCGCACCGAAGCCCTGGCGCCGGACCGCATCCAGATCGAACTGGCCAAGGCCAACCCCGGCCTGCCCTTCCTGCTGGCCGATACCCGGTTTGTCATCACCCGCGACGGGCAGAGCGTTTCGCCGCTGCAGCAGGCGAACGGCACCGGGTGTTACCGGGTCGAACGCGCCGAAGACGGGCGCCATTTCCGCGGGCGCCGGGTAGATAGCCACTACAAGGATGGTCATGCCGGCTGGCTGGAGGCGGTCGACATCATCGTGATCCCAGACCCGGCCGTGCGCGCCGAGGCGCTGCGCGACCGTTATGTGGACGTGTCGGTGCTGCCGGCGGCGCAAGGGCTGCGTGGTTTGGGTGATGTGCGGTTCTTCCCCAGCGAATCGGAAATGTCGCTGGCAATCTCCGGCTCCGTAGGCCTGCCGCGCCGGATCGGGCGGGGCGCGCCATTGGACGATGGGCGAATCGCGGAACGCTGGTGGATAGCCTGAACCCGGCCTGAAAACCGACGCCGATTGTCGGTTGGTTGACGGCAGGGGTTGCAGACTCGGGTCGTCCTGCGTATATGCAGTTGCAACAGCGGCGTGTCGGACTTCTGGTCCGAGGCTCCACCGGAAAATTCGACGGGCCGCGCGCCCGTTTTTTTGTGCCCGATCGAAGGGTAGAGCACCATATGACAAACGACCTGATAGCCAAGGCGGCGATCGACCGACGATTGGCCGAGATCATAACTCCGGTGATCGAGGATCTGGGGTATGAGTTGGTCCGCATCCGCCTGATGAGCGGCAAGCAGACCACGCTGCAGATCATGGCCGACAAGCCCGATGGTGGCATCGAGGTGGATGATTGCGCCGAGATCTCGAACGCGGTCAGCGCCACGCTGGATGTCGAGGACCCGATCCTTGACGCCTACACGCTCGAGGTGTCCAGCCCCGGCATCGACCGCCCGCTGACGCGGCTGAAGGATTTCGAGACGTTCGAGGGCTACGAGGCCAAGCTGGAAACCACCGAACTGATCGACGGTCGCCGCCGCTTCAAGGGGGAACTGGCCGGCGTCGAGGGGGACGAGGTTCTGATCAACATCCCCAACGGCGAAGAGACCGTCACCATCGGTCTTCAATTCGACTGGCTGAGCGATGCCAAGCTGGTTCTGACCGATGACCTGATCAAGGAAATGCTGCGCCAGCGCAAGGATGCCGGCGCCCTGAACGAAAACGCTTTCGACGAGATTGAGACCGAAGGGTCCGAAGAGGAGACGAACTGATGGCAATCACCTCAGCAAACCAGCTTGAGCTGTTGCAGACCGCCGAGGCCGTGGCCCGCGAAAAGATGATCGACCCCGGTCTGGTCGTCGAAGCGATGGAGGAATCGCTCGCCCGCGCCGCCAAGAGCCGATACGGTGCCGAGATGGACATCCGCGTGTCGATCGACCGCAAGACCGGCAAGGCGACTTTTACCCGCGTCCGCACCGTGGTCGATGAGGAAGAGCTTGAGAATTATCAGGCCGAGATGACCGTCGATCAGGCGCGCGCCTATTTCGAGCCCAGCAAGGATGGCCGCGCGGTCTGGCTGCGCGACGGACAGCCGATCGAGGATTTCTCGACCGGTCCGCAGGTGGGCGACGTGTTCCAGGAAGAGGTTCCGCCCGTGGAAATGGGCCGGATCGCCGCGCAGTCGGCCAAACAGGTCATCCTGCAGAAGGTCCGTGAGGCCGAGCGCGACCGCCAGTACGAAGACTTCAAGGATCGTGTCGGCACCATCATCAACGGCGCCGTCAAGCGCGAGGAATTCGGCAACGTGATCGTCGATCTGGGCGGGGCCGAGGCGGTTCTGCGCCGCAACGACAAGATCGGTCGCGAAAGCTATCGCCCCAATGACCGGGTGCGCGCCTACATCAAGGAGGTCCGTCGCGAACCGCGCGGTCACCAGATCTTCCTGTCGCGCACCGCGCCCGAGTTCATGGCCGAGCTGTTCAAGATGGAAGTGCCGGAAATCTATGACGGCATCATCGAGATCAAGGCCGTGGCCCGCGACCCCGGATCGCGCGCCAAGATCGCCGTGATCTCGTATGACAATTCCATCGACCCTGTCGGTGCCTGCGTCGGTATGCGCGGCAGCCGCGTGCAGGCCGTCGTGAACGAGCTGCAGGGCGAAAAGATCGACATCATTCCGTGGAACGAGGATCAGCCGACCTTCCTGGTGAACGCGCTGCAGCCGGCCGAGGTTTCCAAGGTGGTTCTGGACGAGGAAGCCGGCAAGATCGAGGTCGTCGTACCTGAGGAACAGCTGTCTCTGGCGATCGGCCGGCGTGGTCAGAACGTGCGACTGGCCAGCCAGCTGACCGGCCTGGACATCGACATCATGACCGAGGCCGAGGAATCGGCCCGCCGCCAGAAGGAGTTCGAGACGCGGACCAAGCTGTTCATGGACAGCCTCGACCTGGACGAATTCTTTGCCCAACTTCTGGTTTCGGAAGGCTTCACCAACCTCGAAGAGGTCGCCTATGTCGAACTGGACGAGCTGCTGGTGATCGACGGCGTCGATGAAGGCACCGCGCATGAGCTGCAGGCACGCGCCCGCGACGTTATCGAGGCCCAGGCCAAGGCGGCGCTGGACAACGCCCGCGCGCTGGGCGCCGAGGACAGCCTCATTGAATTCGAAGGCCTGACACCCCAGATGGTTGAGGCACTGGCCAAGGACGGCGTGAAAACGCTCGAGGACTTCGCCACCTGCGCCGATTGGGAACTGGCCGGCGGCTGGACCACGGTTGATGGCCAGCGGGTCAAAGATGACGGTATCTTGGAACCCTTCGGCGTGTCGCTGGAAGAGGCGCAGGATCTGGTCATGACCGCGCGGGTCATGCTGGGCTGGGTCGATCCCGCCGAGCTGGAGCAGACCGAGGAAGACGCTGAGGGCGAAACGGTGGAAGAGGAGGCCGAGGCCTGATCTCGGGCCTCGGATGACGTGAATGAGTCGCGGTGGCGTCCATAAAGATCGGTCCGACGGGCCAGAGCGGAAATGCATCGCCACGGGCGAGGTGCAGCCGAAATTCGGCCTGATCCGCTTTGTAACCGGCCCGGACGGTCAGGTGTTTCCGGACGTCGCGGCAAAACTGCCGGGGCGTGGGGTCTATGTCTCGGCAGACCGCAAGGCGCTGGATACGGCTGTCGGCAAGAAGCTGTTCGCGCGCGGGTTCAAGGCGCAGGTCACCGTGCCGCAGAACCTGGTGGACGAGGTCGAACGACAATTGTCGCGCCGGGTGGTCGAGCTGATCAGTCTGGCGCGCAAGTCGGGTGACGCGGTCGCGGGCTATGAAAAGGTCAAGACCTGGCTGGACCGGGAACAGGCCTGGGTGCTGATCCAGGCGGTTGACGGGTCGGGGCGCGGCAAGTCCAAGCTGAGCACGCCGCATTTCGGCAAATACATCGGCTGGCTGACCGCGGACGAGCTTGGACAGGCATTTGGGCGCCAAACGGTGATTCATGCGGCGCTCGCCTCTGGCGGACTCGCCAAACGTGTTGTAGAGGAAGCGCAGCGCCTGCGTGGCTTGCGCGAAACGGATGACGGCGGCAAGAGCCGCGCGGAAGGGTAAGAAGCTTTATGAGCGATAGTGACGGCAAAAAGACATTGGGTCTGCGTGGCGGGGCACGCCCCGGGAACGTGAAACAGAGTTTCAGCCACGGACGGACCAAGAATGTCGTGGTGGAAACCAAACGCAAACGCGTGGTGGTTCCCAAGCCGGGAGCGACCAAACCCAGCGGCGGCGCTGCGCCGGCGGGTGATCCTTCGCGTCGGCCGGCCGGGATTTCCGACGCCGAAATGGCGCGGCGCCTGAAGGCGTTGCAGGCCGCAAAGGCACGCGAGGCCGAAGAGGCCGCCAAGCGTGAGGCCGAAGAAAAGGCGCGCGCCGAAGAGCGCGAGCGCCGTCGCGCCGAACAGGAGGCCAAGGAGCGCGAACAGCGCGAGGCCGAAGAAAAAGCGCGCCAGAAGGCGGAAGAAGAAGAGCGCCAGCGCAAAGAGGCCGAGACG
>NZ_JBXWRZ010000010.1:0-100084 GCF_059613165.1 Ruegeria sp. BHSB172 | reverse complement strand
CTTCGGCAGCGCCCATCTCGACCACGTCTCCGTTGCGCATGACGATCACCTTGTGTGACATCGCCCGCACCACCTTCAGGTCGTGGCTGATGAACAGGTAGGCCAGCCCGTATTTCTTCTGCAAGTCGCGTAGCAGTTCGACGATCTGCACCTGAACCGTCATGTCCAGCGCGCTGGTGGGTTCATCCAGCACCAGCAGCTTGGGCCGCAGCACCATGGCGCGGGCAATCGCGATGCGCTGGCGTTGCCCGCCCGAGAATTCGTGCGGGTAGCGGTCCATGGCCGCCGGGTCCAGGCCCACCTCGGTCATCACCTCGGCCACCAACTCGCGCGGCGCGCGGTGCGGGTCGACCTTGTGGATCGCCAGACCCTCGGCGATGATCTGCTGGCAGGTCATACGCGGGCTGAGGCTGCCGAACGGGTCCTGGAATACGATCTGCATGTCCTTCCGCAGGCGGCGCAGTTCACGCGTGGACCAGCGGCGCACATCCTGCCCACGGAAGGTGATCCCGCCCTCGGAAGCGATCAGACGCATGATCGCAAGCGCAAGCGTGGTCTTGCCCGAGCCGCTTTCGCCCACGATCCCTAAGGTCTCGCCTGCCCGCACGCTGAGCGTAGCGTCGTTCACCGCCTTCACATAGCCGACCGTGCGTTTCAGGAACCCGCGCTGGATCGGGAACCAGACCTTCAGATGCTCGGTCCGGGCCACTTCTTCGGCCGCGGGGTCTATCGGATCGGGAATGCCTTTGGGTTCGGCCGCCAGCAGCTTGCGGGTATAGGGGTGCTGAGGGTTGTCGAAGATCTCGGCCACCGGGCCGGTCTCGACGATCTCGCCATCCTTCATCACGCAGACCCGGTCGGCGATGCGCCGCACGATGCCCAGATCATGGGTGATGAACAACATCCCCATGTTTTCCGATTTCTGCAGCTCGACCAGCAGCTCGAGGATCTGCGCCTGAATGGTCACGTCCAGCGCAGTGGTCGGCTCGTCAGCGATCAGGATATCGGGCTGATTGGCCAGCGCCATGGCGATCATCACCCGCTGCCGCTGTCCGCCGGACAGCTGATGGGGATAGGCGTCCAGCCGTTCCTCGGGGTCGCGGATGCCGACCTTGTTCAACAATTCGACGATCCGGGCGCGCGCCGCGTCGCCCGTCAGCCCCTGGTGCAGGGCCAGCGATTCCGCCATCTGCTTCTGAATCGTGTGCAGCGGGTTCAACGAGGTCATCGGCTCCTGGAAGATGAAGCTGATATCGTTGCCGCGCACCTCCATCAGACGCTGCTCCGAGGCGCCGATCATCTCTTGGCCGTCATAGGTGACCGATCCTTCGACGATTGCGCTGTCGCCCAGCAGCGACACGGTCGACAGCGCGGTGACCGATTTGCCCGAGCCGGATTCGCCCACCAGCGCCACGGTTTCCCCGCGATCGACATGGAACGACACGCCCCGAACCGCCGTGGTCACCTGCCCGTCCTGGTGGAACGAGACCCTGAGGTTTTTCACATCCAGCAAGCTCATGAGAAGGTCTTTCGCGGGTCGAACGCGTCACGCACGCCTTCGAAGATGAAGACCAGCAGCGACAGCATGATGGCAAAGGTGAAAAAGGCGGTGAAGGCCAGCCACGGGGCCTGCAAGTTTTGCTTGGCCTGCAGGGTCAGCTCACCCAGAGACGGGGCCGAGGACGGCAGCCCGAAGCCAAGGAAATCGAGGCTGGCCAGCCCCCCGATCGTGCCGGTCACGATGAAGGGCATGAAGGTCAGCGTGGCCACCATCGCGTTGGGCAGCATGTGGCGGAACATGATCGTCAGGTTGCCCACGCCCAGCGCCTTGGCCGCGCGCACATATTCCAGGTTGCGGGCGCGCAGGAACTCGGCCCGCACCACGCCCACCAGCCCCGTCCAGGAAAACAGGATCATCAGGAACACCAGCAGCCAGAAACTTCGCCCCAGCACCGCGAACATGATGATGATGACGTAAAGCGAAGGCGTCGCTGACCAGATCTCGATGATGCGTTGGAAGATCAGGTCCAGCCAGCCGCCGAAAAAGCCCTGCAGCGCGCCGGCGAATATGCCGATCAGGCTGGCCGCACCGGTGACGATCAAGGTAAACAGGATCGACAGGCGGAAGCCATAGATGACACGCGCCAGAACGTCGCGCTTGGTGTCGTCAGTGCCCAGCAGGTTCTGCCCGTTAGGCGGCAGGGGTGCTGCGCCGGGGCGGTCGACGCTGGTGTTGTAGGAATAGGGGATCGGCGGCCAAATCGCCCAGCCCCGCTCGAAACCTTCGGCCTGGAATGTTCCCGCTTCGATCTGCTCGATGATGCCTTCGGGGTCGTCGAAACACTCCTCCAGCCCGCCGCTGTCGATCAGGCACTGAACCTCGGGATCGCGGTAAATCGCCTCGGTCTCGAAATCGCCGCCGAACTCGGTCTCGGCGTAGAAATTGAAGATGGGCGTGTAGAACTCGCCCCGGTACTTCACCAGGATCGGTTTGTCATTGGCGATGAATTCCGCAAACAGCGACAGGCCGAACAGCACCGAGAAGATGATCAGCGACCAAAAGGCCCGGCGGTTGCGGCAGAAATTGCGCCAGCGGCGCTGGTTCAGAGGAGAAAGCGCCATTTACCCCTCGCGTTTCTCGAAATCGATGCGCGGATCGACCAGCACATACATCAAGTCGCTGATGATGCCGACGACCAGCCCGAGCAGACCGAAGATGAACAGCGTCCCGAAGATCACCGGATAATCGCGCGCCACCGCGGCCTCAAAGCCCAGACGGCCCAAACCATCCAGCGAGAATATCGTCTCGATGATGATCGACCCGCCGAAGAACACGCCGATGAACACCGCCGGAAAGCCGGCGATCACGATCAGCATCGCATTGCGGAATACGTGGCCGTACAAAACCCGCCGTTCACTCAGGCCCTTGGCGCGGGCAGTCATGACGTATTGCTTCTTGATCTCGTCCAGAAACGAATTCTTGGTCAGCAGCGTCAGCGTGGCAAAGGCCGAGATTGTCAGCGCGATGGTCGGCAGGGCGATGTGCCAGAAATAGTCGGCCACTTTGCCCAGCAGGCTGAGGTCTTCCCAATTATCCGAGGTCAGCCCTCTGAGCGGGAAGATCTGCCAGTAGGACCCGCCCGCAAACAAAACCAGCAGCAGGATCGCGAACAGGAAGCCCGGAATGGCATAGGCCACGATGATGGCAGCGCTGGTCCAGGTGTCAAAGCGTGAACCATCCTTGACCGCCTTGCGGATGCCCAGCGGGATCGAGACCAGATAAGCAATCAGCGTCGACCAAAGGCCCAGCGAGATTGAGACCGGCATCTTTTCCAGCACGAGGTCAATCACCGAAACCGAGCGGAAGTAGCTTTCGCCGAAATCCAGCGTCAGATAGTTGCCCATCATGTTCAGGAACCGCTCGATCGGCGGTTTGTCGAACCCGAACTCTTTCTCCAGTTCGGCGATGAATTCCGGCGGCAACCCGCGGGCGCCCACGTATTTGTCATCGAAGACGCCGCCGCCGGGTTCGGCACCGGCCCCGGTATCGCCCGATCCGGCAAAACCCGCGAACACATCGCCCTGCCCTTCGATCTGGGCGATGATCTGTTCGATTGGCCCGCCAGGCACGAACTGCACCAGCGTGAAGTTGACGATCATGATGCCCAGAAGGGTCGGAATGACCAGCAACAGGCGTCTAAGGATATAGGCGCCCATGTTACCGCAACGCGCCTGCCGCTTTCAGGGCCGCTTCCTTTTCCGGGTTGATCCACCACAGATCCAGATAACCCAGCGAATAGGGCGGCAGCTGTTCGGGATATTCATACATGTCGTAGTAGGCCGTCCAGTATTCCGCGATATACCCGTCGGGGATGATGAAGAACTCGTACCGCAGGGCCCGGTCAAGCGCCATCAGCGCCGCGTCCTGCTCGGTCTGGTTGGTCGTGGCGAAAGACGCCTCGATGATGGCGTCCACCAGGGGGCTGGCAAGTCCGGCCGGGTTGAACAGGCTGAACGCGGCCTCTTTCGAGCCGTACATCTGGCTCAGCCCGCCGCCGGTGGACAGGAAAGCGCTGTAGCGGGTGGAATACACCATGTCGTAGTCACGTTCGCGGCTGCGCAGCGTATATTGCGCCGGGTCGACCTTTTCCGCCGTCGCGTCCACGCCGATGGCCTGTAGGTTCTGCACGAAGGTCTCGATCATCGTGGCCGTCGAGGTCGGCAGGTTGGAGGGGTACGGGATGTTCACCCGCAAGGTTTGACTCTGGGCGTTGCGGCGCACGTTGCCCTCGCCCACGGGCCATCCGGCCTCGTCCAGCAGCTTCGCGGCCTTGCGCAGGTTGCGCCGGTCGTTCAGCCGTGCCGGGTTCGATTGATGCACCGTTTCCACCGGCTGGGTGAGCAGTTCCGGCGGCACCACGTCGCCCAGCGACTTCAGAAACTCCAACTCGGGACCCTGCGGGACATCCTTCGCCTCGAGCGGGGTGCCTTCGATGAAGGAATCACGCGGCGAGTTCAGACCGTACAGGAGCGATTCATTGGCCCATTCGAAATTAAACGCCAGCGCCAGCGCCTTGCGCACATTCTTGTCGGCGAATTGCGGGCGCGCCAGATTGAACACGAAACCGGACGGATTCGGCGGACTGCCGTCGGGGATCGCATCCTTCACCACATAGCCCTGCGCGACCTTGGGAAAATCATACCCGGTCGCCCACAGCTTGGGGTCGCTCTCGATGCGGAACGTGTATTCGCCGGCCTTGAACGCCTCGAAGGCCGCGGTCTGATCCGCAAAATACTCGACCCGGATGCTGTCATAGTTGAACCGCCCCTTGTTGAACGGCAGGTCCTTGCCCCAATAGTCGTCGCGCCGCTTGTAGACGATGCGCCGGTTGATGTCGTAACTGTCCAGCTTGTATGGTCCCGACCCCACGGCGACCTCAAGCCGCGGCTCGTCCAGGCGACGCGACGGGTCGGCCTCGAACCAGGCCTTCGAAAACACCGGGGTGGACCCCACCGTCTCGATCCGGCTGCGGGCGGTCAATTCAGGATTGAAGGTGAATTTCACCGTGTGGGTGTCCAGAGCTTCGGCGCCAGTGACCATGCGGCCCACGGCCTGCGCATAGGATGGCAGGCCCTGCTCGATGAACAGGCGGTGGCTGTAGACGACATCCTCGGCCGTGACCGGTGTGCCGTCCCAGAAGGTCGCCTCGGGGCGCAGATGGAAGATGACCCAGTTGCGGTCGGCGTCATATTCCAGACTTTCGGCCAGCACGCCGTAATACTGGCCAATGCTGTCATCCGAACTGTCGATCAACCGGTCGTATTGCAACGTGGTTAACGCACCGGCCCGCCCCTTGCGGGAATAGGGGTTGAGCGAATCAAACGTCCCCGACGCCGCCAGCGACAGCTCGCCCCCCTTGGGCGCATCGGGGTTCACATAGTTCAGATGCGCATAGTCGGCCGGATAGTCCAGGTTGCCGAAATACGAATACCCGTGGCTGCGGATGATGTCGCCCTCATCTGCCACGCCCGGCACTGTCTGCAGCGCCATGATCGCCGCCGAAAGCCCCAACGCTGACGCCCAATGCCGAATACTCAGTACACGCGCGCCAGGTAAAACGGGTTTCATGCAGGTCATCCTTCGCGTTCGTCTCGGTTCCATGTCTGTCCACGCTAGCTAACGGGCCAGCGATGGCAGTTGCAAGTTTAGACTGCGTGAGCGCTTTGTGAAGATTTGTTGAGACGAAAAAAGCCGCTGCACATCGGCAGCGGCTTTCGCAAGTCACGGACCCTGACCAATCAGCCGCCGATCGTCTGCAGATAGGCGATCAGATCGGCACGGTCTTCAGGTTTTTTCAGGCCCGCAAAGCTCATCGAAGTGCCTTGGATATAGCCTTTCGGATTGGCCAGGAAGGCATCCAGTTCCTCGGGCGTCCAGTTGCCGCCATGCGACTGCATCGCGGCGGAATACCCGCCGAACCCTTCGGCCGATGCGATCGGACGGTTCACGACGGCGTACAGGTACGGGCCGGTGCCGTTCGCGCCCTTCTCGAGCTTGTGGCAGGCCGAGCACTTGCGGAACACCTTGGCTCCCTTTTCAGGATCGGCCGCGGCCAGCAGATCGGCAAAGACCACTTCTTCGCCGTCAGCGCTTTCGCCGGCGCTTTCCGTTTCGATCACATAGGCGGCCATTTCACCATGCGCGTCCGTGCTATACAGAACGTCAGCCCCCCATTTCGCCAGGAGGAAGAAAAGAAAGGCACCGAACAGGCCGGCTGCGGCCTTGGTAACTGTCATCGTGTCAAACATTGATCGCGAGTCCATTTCAGCTGTCTGCGGGGTGTCTAAGGCTTCCCCTTGCAAGAGGCAAGGTATAGACACCGCGACCAAACGCCCAATTCTGTAACTTGTTGCACGGAATCGACCAAATGACCAATCGCATCGCATTTCAGGGCGAACCCGGCGCCTACAGCCACGAAGCCTGCCGCATGGCCCGCCCCGACATGGAGCCCCTGCCCTGCCGCACCTTCGAGGACGTGATCGAATCGGTCCGGTCGGGCCAGGCCGATCTGGCGATGCTGCCGGTCGAGAACACCACCTATGGCCGCGTCGCCGACATCCACCGTCTGCTGCCGCACAGCGGGCTGCACATTATCGACGAAGCCTTCGTGCGTGTGCACATCAACCTTCTGGCGGTCCCCGGCGCAACGCTTGAAGACATTACCGAGGCGCATTCACACCTGGTCCTGCTGCCGCAATGCGCGGGCTTTCTGCAGGAACACGGCATCCGGGGCCGGGTCAGCCCCGACAATGCCCGCGCCGCGCGCGAGGTTGCCGAGGCCGGAGACAAACACTCGGCAGCCCTTGCCAGCGAACTGGCGGGCGAGATCTATGGGCTGAACGTTCTGGCCCGGCATATCGAGGACAATGACGACAACACCACCCGGTTCCTTGTCATGTCGCGCGAAGTGGACGAGACGCGCCGGGGTGCGCATGGCATGATCACCAGCTTCGTCTTCCAGGTCCGCAACATCCCGGCGGCGCTGTACAAGGCGCTTGGCGGGTTCGCGACGAACGGCATCAACATGACCAAGCTGGAAAGCTACATGGTCGACGGTTCCTTCACGGCGACGCAATTCTATGCCGACATCGTCGGCCATCCCGACGACCGCAACGTGCAGTTGGCGATGGACGAGTTGCAGCATTTCACCACGAATGTCGAAATACTGGGGGTCTATCCCGCCGCGCGGCCTCGGGGCTAGCGACTTGCTGCCGGGCGCCGTCAGCCCCCGTGCGCGTACCGGGTTTCCATTTCGCGGGCAAAATCACCCAGCCGCAACTGGAACTGGCGGCGAAACCGAGTTTTTCCCAGCTTGAACGATTGCAGCAACAGCCGTGCGGGCAAAGTCTGGGCGGCCAGCGACATTTCGATGTACAACCGCGTGTGCCGCTGCGACAGCGGCAGCAACTCGACCGTGGTCAGGCTGGTCATGCCCTTACCCGCGGCCACGAACCGCATCAGCGACGGGCGTTCGAACTCGGCCAGTTCGACCGACATGCGGCGCGTTCGACCGCGCACCTTGAATTCGGCATCCCAACAGGCGCCGACCCCGGGGGAAGGCGTATCGAAGGTCCGCCGCACCTCGATCCCGCGCCGCAGGGCCATGCGTTCGAAACGCCCGAAATCCGCGACCATCTCGAAAACGTCCGAGATGGGGACCTGAATGTCTTCCTGTGCCGAAAACTGCATGTACGCCTTGATCGTTCGGTATTTTTGCCAGTGTCTCGCTAGTCCAGGGTATCCGCAAGCCAGTTGCGCAGAAGAAAATGCGCGATCGCGCCTTTTCGCGCCGGCATCAACCGCGGGTGTTCCCCGGCAAATGCCTGCATCATGTCTGCGCGCGACACCCAGATCGCGTCTTCGATCTCGACCGGATCGATCGTCAGCCGCTGCGACAGGGCCTGCGCCGCGCATCCAAACATCAGCGAAGCTGGAAACGGCCAGGGCTGGCTGGCCAGATAGCTGACCGCACCGACCGGCACGCCGGCTTCTTCCATGACCTCGCGTCGCACGGCGGCCTCGAGCGTTTCGCCCGGTTCGACGAATCCGGCCAACAGTGAATACATCCCCTCGGGCCAGCCGGGCGAGCGCCCCATCAGCACTGCGTCGCCAAAGGTGACCAGCATGATGACCACCGGATCAGTGCGCGGGAAGTGCTGGGCGCCGCATTCGGGGCAGGCCCGCTGCCAGCCGCCCTGTGCCGGGGCGCTGCGGGTTCCGCACCGGGCGCAAAACCGATGGGTTTCGTGCCAGCCGATCACCGCCTTCGCCGTCGCGGCGATTTCGGCATCGCGGGGCGACAGACGGGTCATGATGCGACGCAGCTCGGCAAAGACATGACCGGTGGGCAGGTTCGGATGCTGCTGCTCGGAGCGATCGACAAAGGCCCCGACTCCAGACAAGTCCAGCCCGTCGGCCGGCCAATCGGATATGTCGGCGGCAAACAAGGGCGCGCCCGCGTCGGACTTCCCCATGAAAACGGGCTGTTCGACGGCACCCCCGGGGCCGCTCTGCACCAGAGCGTGGGTCATCGGCACCCAAGCCAGCTGATCCAGATCGCCGCCCTGCACCAAGATCTTGCCCCGCCACAGCAACAGGCAGCGCGACATCGGGTCCCTGCGGGCCGCCTCCAGTTCTTCGCCGTTGGCACGAATATGAGCGGCACGGTTCAGCCCCGATCCGCCGAATGTAACCTGCTCTGCCCGTTTCATGTCCATGCTCCTGCGATTGGCTCAAGGGCTGCCACGACTGTCGGCCCAGCGCAATGCCCAAGCCAAGGCCGCCGTTCGGCACCGCCTGCAAAAAAGACACATGGATGCCCGACAAATAAACGGATATTCTACCTTTCGGCGAACATGCATTTAAAACAACGCACAAAAGCAGAGCAGTTGAAAACAAAAACCTTGGCGCACCAAGCGCATGGCCAAGCGATCCAATCCGTCCTTCGCATCCTGGCGACGACGGACCTGCACATGAATCTGACCAGCTTCGACTATTACGCCGACCAGCCGGACCAAGCCATCGGGCTGACCCGCACGGCCAGCCTGATCCGCGCCGCCCGGCAAGAGGCCCGGCAGTCGGGCGCCGAAGTGCTGCTGTTTGACAACGGCGACGCGCTACAAGGCACGTTGCTGGGTGATTGGGCCGCCGACCAGCCCGGCCCTCAGCATCCGCTGTTGTCGGCTTTCGAGAAACTGGGCTATGACGCAATCGCGCTTGGCAACCACGATTTCAGCTTCGGGCTGCGCGTTCTGGAAGCCATCGTCGAACACGCGCCGTTTCCGGTGCTGTGCGGCAATCTCCGGCGCATTGGACGGGCGCAGGCCTGGCAGCCCTGGGTCGTACTAACACGTCGGATGCGGGTTGGCGGCCAAGAGGTTCCGCTGCGCGTCGGCGTTTTTTCGATCCTGCCGCCGCAGACGGCCCGGTGGGAAGCGCACCATCTGGACGGGCAGGTCGAGGTCGCCGATTCGATTTCCACCGCCCAGACCTGCATTGCCGAACTGCGCGACCGCGGCTGTGACCTGGTGATTGCCCTTGCCCATTCCGGCCTTGGTGACGCCGAACCTGCCCCCATGTCCGAAAACGTGGTGATCCAGCTGGCGGCTCTGGCCGGCGTGGATGCCATCGTGGCCGGGCACACGCACATGCTGTTTCCCGCAGACGTCCCGGACCCGGTGGCCAGCATGGACCTGCAAAACGGTCTGATCCACGGCAAGCCCGTGGTCATGCCCGGAACCGCCGGAACGCATCTGGGCGTGATCGACCTGACGCTGGAGCGAGATGCGACAAGGTGGAAAATCGTCGCGAAATCCGGCCGACTCCGCTCTGTTCAGCCTGCGCAGCCGGATGCGGGGCCTGTGCCCGAAGACCCCGAGATGATGCAAGTGTTTCAAACCGGACACGCACGGACACGCCGCCGTGCGGCATCGCCGGTCGGGCGGACAGAGCAGGCCATGCACAGCTATTTCACTTTCTGCGGGCTGGATCGCGGCCTGACCTTGGTCGCCGCCGCCCAAGCCGCAGCGCTGCGGCCGGTTCTGAAAGAGTCGAAGTTGGAAAACCTTCCGCTGCTGTCGAGCGTAGCACCGTCCAAATTCGGGGGTCGGGCCGGGCCACGCCATTTCACCGATGTTCCGCGGGGCGACGTGTTCCTGCGCCACGTGTCGGATCTGCATGTGTTTCCCAATGAGTTGCGGGCGGTCGTCGTTTCCGGTGCACAGTTGCGGGATTGGCTGGAAATGTCGGCAGCAGTCTACCGGCAAATCGACGGCGCCCGAGAAGCAGACCTGATAGACCCGCAGGCGACCGGGCACAATTTTGACGTCCTGCACGGGGTGACCTACGAAATCGATCCGTCATGCCCGCCGAGTTTCGACCTTGGCGGACACCGGACCGGTAACGAGAATGGGCGGATACGAAACCTTTGCCATCACGGCACCCCGGTCACGGCGGAACAGGCTTTTGTCGTGGCCGTCAACAACTATCGGGCCAATGGCGGTGGCAATTTCCCGATCCTGCGGCAAAATCCGGCGATCCAGATGCCGCGCATGAATATCCGCGCGATCGTCCGGGATTACCTGTCCGGAGCGCTGGAACGCGATCCGCTCGAAGATGCTCCGGCCAGCTTTTCCCTGACCGGTTTCCACGGGCGTGCGGCCGTGCTGCGCACCGGACCGGGCGCCGAGAAATACCTGGATGAACTGGCCGCTTTCAGCCCCGAGCCGCTTGGGTTGGACGACCAGGGCTTTCTCCGGATTCGGCTGTGGCCGTGACGGGTTGCCAAGCGCCTGCGTGATGCCTATATCGGCGGTCGAGAGGTTGGCGCGGGCAAGCGCCTCGCCAACCTGGTCAGGTCCGGAAGGAAGCAGCCACAACGAGCCCCGCTTGGGTCGCTGTCCAACCTCTCACTTGATGCCGTCACGGCACACTGTTTTCCGATCATTCCCTGATGCAGGACCGCCGGACTGGTCGTCAGGCAACCAGCCGCGGCCAGATTGCGCGGCTGCGCCGAGCGAAGGCGCCGATATGGCCGACCTCGCGCAGGCCGAAGGCGGCCGGGGCCAATAGATGGCGCCGCGCCGCAGGCCCGTACAGCTCGGCCAGCCGCCAGACCGCCGGCGGCGGAACCGTCTGATCATCCTCCAGGGCGATGACGTCCACCGGGGTCGTCATTCGGCCCCAATCGGCCGGCGGAAGCGTGTCGCCCAGTTCCGGCAGATAGCTGTCGGGTGACGTACACCACTTCCGCCACTGCCAATAGACCCCGGATGGCAGGTCGGACCCGAACCCAAGCATCCGCCCCGGCAGATAGCCCAGCAGACGCACCAGAGGCGGCACATGACCATACCAGAACAGGCTCGCCAACCCTTTGTAGGGCCAGGGATGATCGGCCAGGGTCACCAGCCCCGAACACACGCAGATCATCCGCTCGATCCGGTCGATCCCGGGCTGAAGCGGCCCCAGCATCCCGCCAACCGAATGACCGATGACCCAAAGCTTGGCATCGGGATAGCGCCGCCGCATCTCGGCCTGCGCCGCCGGCATGTCCTTCAGCGCCCAATCGGCCATCGTGGCATCCGAGTCTTTCAGGCGCCGTTTCAGAGATGTCCCGAAATCGCGATAGTCATAGGTCAGGCAGGCCATGCCCCGTTCAGCGGCCAGCCACCGCGCGAAATGCTGGTAGTAGTCCCGCGGCACGCCGGTTGCCCCGTTCAGTACGACCGCGATTTCCGGCATGGCCATCGGTGCATAGAGCCGCGCCGAAAGGTTTACCTCGCTCGTTGAAAACTCGAAATCCTCGACTTTCACGGTCTGCTGCGAATCCAACATCCATGCCTCCAAGCGCTCTGGACCGATTGGTCTAATAATTTCATCTGGACCGATCGGTCCAGCCCTGTCAAGATGCGTGCAAGATGACCCGACGTCCGCAAAACACCCGCGATCGCCTGACCCAGACCGCCGCCCGGCTGTTCCAGCGCTCGGGCTACAACGGTGTCGGCCTGACCGAGATCCTGACCGAGGCCCGGGCGCCCAAAGGCTCGCTGTACCACCATTTTCCAAAGGGAAAGCAGGATCTTGCCCTCGCTGCGGCCAGCTGGGCTTCGGACGGGATGCGCGACATGATCGCGGCGGCGTTCAACGACGCGCAGGATTTCCGCGCAGGAGTCACCACCCTTTGCCACAAGATCGCGAAAATGTTCGACACCTCGCCGCAATGGGAGACCTGCCCGATCGCCGCCACCCTGTTCGAAAGCCCCGACAACCGGGCCTTCCGCGACCATGCCGACCGGCTTTACGAAAGCTGGATCGACGAGGTGCGCGGCCACGCGGAACGGTTCGGCGTCGCGCATCCTGACATGGCGGCCGACACCCTGTTCATCATGATGCAGGGCGGTTGGCAACTGGCGCGCGCGCGTCGGGATTCGAATGTGCTGCGCCGGTTGCCCGAGCATGTCCCGTGGGACCGGTTCCAGCCGCGCGAATGAATGCGGCTTGACTCGGCCCGACCCTGACCGCTAGCGATTGGGTGATGGTTCCCGCGCCTTCAGCCGGGATGAAAAGGGAACACGGTGCGGCCCCCCGGGACAATCGGAACGGGCCAATGCCGGGACTGCCCCCGCAACTGTAGGCGGAGAGCGATGCCGAGATACCACTGACCGCAAGGTTGGGAAGGTCGGCAAAGCAACGACCCGCAAGTCAGGAGACCTGCCATCAAACGTGAAACCGAAACTCGGACGGGGTGTCCGGGCAGGGTCTGGCCGTGAAATCGGCTGTCCGCCCCGGTCCGCCCCGCCCAGCGCGCGGAGGGCGCATCATGATCTGGAAGACCAACACGCACGAATTTTCCGCAACCGTCTGCCAACGCACGGGCAGGACCTGCCCAGCGCTGGCGCATCTGGCCCGGTCGGTCGCGCAGGCGGTCGCGGCGGCCGACGCGGCAACCTCGCCCGATTTCCGGGTGGAAGGCAGCAGCGAACTGACCCATTGCACGCCGGGCTGCATGGCCCGCTTTGACGCTCGCGCCGACCTGATCCGGGTGTATTGCGGCGCACGCGCAGGGGCAGATACGCAAAGCCTGGACGCCTATGCCGACCTGATGTTCAATGATCAGGCCGATGCCTGCCCCGCGCAGGGGCTGGACACGTCACCCTGCGCGATGCTGCAGGCGGTCGCGCTGGATCCCACCACCCCGGCGGAACACGCCTTGCCGGCAGTCATCTGACGGTCAGTCCGGGGTAGCAACCCGAGCCGGCGCCACGGCCCAAAGCAACTGCGCCTCGGTTTCCACGGCGCAGGGGCGAACGGCCCGCAGGCGTTTGAGCGCCGGTTCCGGGGCTTCGCCACATTCGATCATCAGGCGCAGAACGGCCATGCCGGATCGTCCACAGCCCCCCCGGCAATGCACCAGAACTCGCCCGCCGCCGCTCAGCGCATGGCGGGCGGCGGCGCTGACTGGCGGCCACTGGCCGTCAAATTCATCCCCCGGCGCCGAAAAATCGGCGACCGGCATATGCGCCCAGCGGCTAGCACGCCCTTGGATGTCCGATCCGAAATCTCCCGCCCCCACGGCGACCATCTCGGCCAGGGTCGTCATCGAGATCACAAGACCCGGCGCCCAGCCCCCGATCAGGTCCAGGTCGCCGCGGTAGTCGCCGCCTCCGCCGGGTATCGAGGTCAGGGCAAGCGAACCGCCCCCGACCTGCAGGGCATGAACAACCAGATTGGACATCGAAACCACCCCTCGGGAAACGCATCACTGAAAACTATTGGTCCAGTATGGCCCAACCAGCGCCACCGCCAAAGCGAAAAACCTGCACCGGCGCTGTGGACGCGGGGCACCGGGAACTCTACCCTGCATCGTCAGTACGAATCCGTCAGAGCAGACATGACCACACAGTCCAGCCCCGCCTATCAGGTTCTCGCCCGAAAATACCGCCCGGAAACCTTTGCCGACCTGGTCGGTCAGGATGCCATGGTGCGCACGCTGAAAAACGCGTTCGAGGCGGACCGGATCGCGCAGGCCTTCATCATGACCGGCATCCGTGGCACCGGCAAGACAACCACGGCCCGGATCATCGCCAAGGGCATGAACTGTATCGGCCCCGACGGCAATGGCGGACCAACGACCGAACCCTGCGGCCAGTGCGAGCATTGCGTGGCCATCATGGAAGGTCGCCATGTGGACGTGCTGGAAATGGACGCCGCCAGCCGCACCGGCGTGAACGACATCCGCGAGATCATCGACAGCGTGCGCTATCGCGCCGCCAGCGCGCGGTACAAGATCTATATCATCGACGAAGTCCACATGCTGTCGACCAGCGCCTTCAACGCGCTGCTGAAAACGCTGGAAGAGCCACCCGAGCATGTGAAGTTCATCTTTGCCACGACCGAGATCCGCAAGGTTCCGGTCACCGTGCTGTCGCGCTGCCAACGGTTCGACCTGCGTCGGATCGAGCCCGAGGTGATGATCGGCCTGCTGCGCAAGATCGCCACCGCCGAGGGCGCGGAAATCTCGGATGACGCGCTGGCCTTGATCACCCGCGCCGCCGAAGGCTCGGCCCGGGATGCGACCTCGCTGCTGGATCAGGCGATCAGCCATGGCGCCGGCGAAACCACCGCCGACCAGGTGCGCGCGATGCTGGGGCTGGCCGACCGGGGCCGCGTTCTTGACCTGATGGACATGATCCTGCGTGGCGATGCGGCCGGGGCCCTGACCGAACTGGGTGCGCAATATGCCGAGGGCGCCGACCCGCTGGCAGTGCTGCGCGATCTGGCCGAAATCACCCATTGGGTCTCGGTGGTGAAGATCACCCCTGACGCGGCAGAAGATCCGACCGTCTCACCCGATGAGCGCACCCGCGGACAGCAGATGGCCGAGGCGTTGCCGATGCGGGTGCTGACCCGGATGTGGCAGATGCTGCTGAAGGCGCTCGAGGAAGTCTCGGCCGCCCCCAACGCCATGATGGCCGCGGAAATGGCGGTGATCCGTCTGACCCATGTGGCCGATCTGCCCAGCCCGGAAGAGTTGATCAAGCGCCTTCAGGACAGCCCTCCGCCGCCCGTCGGCGGGCCGGGGGGCGGCGTTCCGGTCGCCGGAAACAGCGTCCCGCCCGTGACCGCGACGGCCTCGGCCCATGCGCCAGCCCCGCGTGGCGTGGGCGGCGCGCCGACGGCGGCGTTGGCCCAGGATGTGCAGACCGCGCTGGCGCGTTATCCAACTTTCGAGCATGTGGTCGAACTGATCCGCGCCAACCGCGACGTAAAACTGCTGGTCGAGGTCGAAAACGGCGTCCGCCTCGTCTCGTACCAGCCGGGACGGATCGAATTCACGCCCACCGAAAAGGCCCCCACCGACCTGGCCGCGCGGCTCGGGTCCGCGCTGCAGCGCTGGACCGGCAATCGCTGGGCGGTCTCGATCGTCTCGGACGGGGACGCCCCCACAATCGCCGAACTGCGCGACGCGGCCGAGCTGGCGCTGAAGGCCAAGGCCGAAGAACACCCTTTGGTTCAGGCGGTTCTGACACAGTTCCCCAAGGCCCGCATCACCCGGATCGAAACCCCTCAGGACCGCGCGGCCAAGGTCGAAACCGAAGCCCTGCCCGAGGTCGAGGACGAATGGGATCCATTCGAGGAAGACTAATCACCCGCGCAGAAGGCGCGCTGCCCTTGTGAAGGACGCAGACGGCCCGTATTTAGGCCGCAATTCGAATGACAGGAGACATACAGATGCTCAAAGGACTCGGCGGTCTGGGCGACATGGCCAAGATGATGAAATCCGCGCAGGAACTGCAGACCAAGATGGCGCAGATGCAGGAAGATCTGAACACCATCATGGTCGTCGGCGAATCCGGCGCGGGCTTGGTCAAGGCCACGGCCTCGGCCAAGGGCGAGCTGAAAGGTCTGGACATCGACCCGTCGATCTTCAACAGCGACGACAAAGAAGTGGTCGAGGACCTGATCCTGGCCGCCATCAAGGATGCGCAGACCAAGGCGGCCGAGCGGTCGCAGGAAGAAATGACCAAGCTGACCGAAAGCATGGGTCTGCCGGCGGACATCAAGCTGCCGTTCTAATCTTCGCCCCTCAAACCCCCGCCGCCAAAGCCACGCAGGAAAGGCCATGAGTTCGAACAGTGACATCGACGCCCTGATCGACCTGATGGCCAAGCTGCCGGGGCTGGGGCCGCGCTCGGCCCGGCGGGCGGTGCTGCACCTGATCCGCAAACGCGCCCTGCTGCTGACGCCGTTGTCGGACGCCATGCAGCAGGTCGCCGCCACCGCGCGCGAATGCCTGAACTGCGGCAACGTGGGCACCACCGACATCTGCGACATCTGCAATTCCGAAGACCGCGCCACCGGAGAGCTGTGCGTGGTCGAAGACGTGGCCGACCTGTGGGCGATGGAACGCGCAGGGGTATTCAAAGGCCGCTACCATGTGCTGGGCGGAACGCTCTCGGCACTGGACGGCGTCGGCCCGGATGACCTGCGCATCCCCCGCCTGCTTGACCGAGTGACTGCCGAAAACATCACCGAAGTGATCCTGGCCCTGAACGCCACCGTCGACGGGCAGACCACGGCCCACTACATCGCAGATCAGCTGGAAGGACAGGTCCGCCTGACCTCGCTGGCGCAGGGCGTGCCGATCGGGGGCGAGTTGGATTATCTGGATGACGGGACGATCACCGCAGCGCTGCGGGCGCGGAAGGAACTGTAAGGCTTCGAAATCCGTGCACTTTCTTCGTGGGCGATGACCCGACGTTACGTCATCTGGATTTTCATCCGTCAACCCACTAGACGACCGGTCTATTAACTGCCATCTCGTGACCCATGAGCACGCAACGCAAGGATACCCGGAAACAGATTCTGGCCGTGGGCCGCCGGCTGACCGCCGAGCGTGGGTTTGTCGGCGTCGGCCTGAGCGACCTGCTGAAAGAGGCCGGAGTTCCCAAGGGCTCATTCTACCATTACTTCGCCTCGAAAGAGGATTATGGCTGCGCGCTTCTAGAAAGTTTTGCCGACGATTACCGACAAGGGCTGGCGGACACGCTGAACAACCCCTCGCTGAACGCGCATGATCGATTCCTTGCCTATTTCCAGGGCTGGATCCGCAAACAGACCGGGCAAAACCCCGAAGAGCGCTGCCTGGTCGTCAAGCTTGCGGCCGAGGTTTCGGACCTGTCAGACAGCATGAGCGGTGTTCTGCAAAACGCCGTGGACGGCATCGTCGAGGCCCTGACCCAGACCCTGCGCGACGGCATCGCCGAAGGTTCGGTGGCCCGGCTCGAGGACCCGGCACTGACTGCGCGCGCGATCTATCACCAGTGGCTCGGCGCCAGCCTGGTCGCTGGCCTCTCCGGATCGGTCGAGCCGCTGGAATCGGCCATGAAATCAACCGCATCCGCGATACGCCCCATGTAAAAAATTTTGACCATATACTAGACGACCGGTCTATTAGAAAGCCGAAAACAGGAGCCTGCCCATGAAAATTCTCTACAAAACATCCGCAACGGCCACCGGTGGCCGGTCGGGGGTGACCGCGCTGGATGACGGCTCGTTGTCGATTCCGATGGTGCGTCCGGGTTCTCAGGCCGACGGCCACAACCCCGAACAGCTTTTTGCCCTTGGCTATGCCGCCTGTTTCGACAGCGCCATGGATTTGATGGCGAAATCGCTGGGGCTGGATGCAACCGGCGCCAGCACCACGGTGGCGGTCAGTTTGGGGCAGCGGTCGGATGGTGGCTATGGGCTGGACCTCGACATCACCGCGCATCTGCCCGGGCTGTCCGATGAAGGCGCCCGCAAGCTGGTCGAGGCGACGCATCAGGTCTGCCCATATTCCCGCGCCACACGCGGAAATATCGACGTGCGCCTGCATGTCGATACCAACGCGTGATCACGCACTCAACGCAATCCACAGGACCGACACGACATGTCTGACACCAGAAACCGCCAGATCGTTCTGGCCGAGCGCCCCAAGGGCGAACCCGACACCAATACGCTGCGCATGGTCGAAACGGATATCCCCGAACCGGCCGAGGGGCAGATGCTGCTGCGCACGGTTTACCTGTCGCTGGACCCCTATATGCGCGGACGCATGAGCGACGCCCCCTCCTATGCACCGCCGGTCGAGATCGGCGGGGTCATGGTGGGCGGCACCGTGGCGCGCGTGGTCTCCTCGAAGATCGACGGGTTTTCCGAAGGTGACTGGGTGCTCAGCTTCAATGGCTGGCAGGACTATGCTCTGTCGGACGGCGAGGGCGTGCTGAACCTCGGCCAGGCGCCCTCGCATCCGTCCTGGGCGCTTGGGGTGCTCGGCATGCCGGGCTTTACGGCCTGGGCCGGCCTGACGCAGATCGGCGCGCCGAAACCCGGTGAGACCATCGTGGTCGCCGCGGCGACCGGGCCGGTCGGGGCCACGGTCGGCCAGATCGGCAAGATTCTGGGCTGCCGCGTCGTTGGTGTGGCCGGTGGCTCCGAGAAATGCGCCCATGCGGTGGACGAGCTGGGTTTCGACGCCTGCATCGACCACAAGGCCCCTGATTTCGCCGAGCAGCTCGGCCAGGCCGTTCCGGACGGCATCGACATCTATTTCGAGAATGTCGGCGGCAAGGTGCTGGACGCGGTGATCCCAAACCTCAACCCCAAAAGCCGCATCCCTGTGTGCGGGCTGGTATCGCAATACAACGCCACCGCGCTGCCCGAAGGGCCGGACCGGATGAACTGGTTTCTGGGTCAGGTCCTGCGCAAGCGGATCACGGTGCAGGGGTTCATCATCTTCGAGGATTTCGGCCACCTCTACCCCGACTTCGCGGCTCAGATGGGTGACTGGGTCAATTCCGGCCGCGTCAAGTACCGCGAGGAAATGATCGACGGGCTGGAAAACGCCCCCAAGGCGCTGATCGGCCTGCTGCGGGGCGAGAATTTCGGCAAACGCGTGATCCGCGTTGCGCAAGACTGACAGCTTCAGACAAGCCAAACGAAAGGAAAAGCAATGAAGATCCTCATGGTTCTGACGTCTCATGACCAACTCGGCGACACGGGCCGCAAGACCGGCTTTTGGCTGGAAGAGTTCGCGGCCCCCTATTACGTGTTCAAGGATGCCGGGGCCGAGATCGTGTTGGCCTCGCCCAAGGGCGGGCAACCGCCCATCGACCCGGCCAGCGACGAAGACGCCGCGCAGACCGATGCCACCCGGCGTTTTGCGGCAGACACGGACGCGCAGGCCCAGCTGGCATCGACCCGGCGCCTGTCGGAAATCGACGCCGAAGGCTTTGACGCAATCTTCTATCCGGGCGGCCACGGCCCGCTGTGGGACTTGGCCGAAGACGCGGACAGCAAGCGCCTGATCGAAACCTTCGTCGCGACGGATCGCCCGGTCGGCGCCGTCTGCCACGCGCCTGCGGTCTTCAGGCACACCACCGCCCAAGACGGAAAGCCGCTGGTCTCGGGACGCCGCGTCACCGGGTTCTCGAATTCCGAAGAGGCGGCCGTGGGACTGACCGACATCGTACCCTTCCTGCTCGAGGACATGTTGAAGGCCAATGGCGGGCATTACGAAAAAGCCGACGATTGGGCCCCGTTGACGGTGAGCGACGGGCGCCTTGTCACGGGCCAGAACCCGGCCTCATCCGTGGGGGCCGCCCAAGCCGTCCTGACCCTGTTGAACGGAAACTGACCGGAGCACCGCCCCTGCGGCAGATGCGCTGCGGGGGCGGGCATTCGTCGGGCAACCCTGCCTCAGCCGTGCTGCGGGACCGTCGGACCGGGCGCTGGTGCCGAGCGGCTCTCGGGCGCGAATTCCTGCGGTCGTTGTGCGGCGAAGGCGTGTTGGGGCGTTGCGCGAATATCTGCCCAGTCCGGCGCACGCGAAAAGCCCGGCGTTCTGAGAACCAGACACAATACCGAACTGCCCTCGGCATGGATCAGCCCGGCGCGCTGTAACCGTTCAAGGGCCTTCTCGACGGCTTTGGCGTCGTACCTGCCCATCAACCGCTTGTGCAACAGATCGACCCCCATGATTGTCGGGCACAGGTCCAGAATGGATCGTTCGACCTCGGACAGGGTATGGGTGACCGGGCGTTCGGGACGACGGGAATCCACGACACGATCGCCATCGAAATAAAGCGCCGCCGCGCTGGCCTGCCAATCCTTCAGGCTGTGCAGCACCGGCTGCGCGCGCCGATCTGCCGGGGCTGAACCGTCCTCGAGAATGTCGAAATGATAGGCGTGATCCCACAAATCTTCGGCCGGAACCGCATAGACATGCGCATAGGGCTTTGCCGGCGCGACCTTGATGCCAAAGGCTTCGGGGCGTTCGAAATAGGGGCTGAAACGATCCGCCCGCACCGGCCCGACCGAACCCGGCGGCTGCAGGTGCGCAAGCAATGGGATCAGACGGGACAGGTTGTGGAACGTCTCAGCGGTCTCGCAGGGAAAGCCGTACAGAAAGCACCATTCGACGAACACGCCCGCCTCGGCGCACAGCTTGAGCGTCTGGATGTTCTGAATCCCGGAAACGCCCTTTTTCATGTGCATCAGGCTGGCCGTATCAAAGGTCTCGATCCCCGGCTGAACCTTGCGTATGCCGGCATCGGCCAAGGCTGCTATCACTGACGGGGACAGGTTCGACTTCACCTCGTAATGCATCAGAAACGGGCGTTCGTCGCGCGCAAGCCGCGGGATCAACGTCTTGAGATAGCGATGGTCCAGAATGTTGTCGACGACCACGATGTCAGGCCCATACAGGTCGGCCAGGTGGCGGAACTCGGCAAGCGCCCGGTCCGGGGACTTGCTGCGATACGCCATCGTCTGACCGTTCAGGCCGCAGAACGTGCAATGGTGCTTGGCGCCCCACCAGCACCCGCGTGACGTCTCGATCGTGGCCGAAGGCGTCAGGATGTCGGACAATCCCGGTGTCTGTTCGAACCGATCGAAGAACGCGCTGAAATCCGGGATCGGCAAGGCATCGAGATTTGCCGTCAGACGTGGCGGCTGCCCAGGGCGGTCATACCGCAGGTCCGAGCGCGTCAACATCCCGCGAACGGCGGGCAGGTCGCGCCGGGTTCGCACCTCGTTGAGAAATTCAGCAAAGGCTTGCTCGCCTTCGCCCTGGCACACGGCATCCAGTTCGGGGTGTGCCCGCAAAAGCGCCTTGCCCAGCGACCCCTCGCAATTGGCACCCCCCATGACGATCACCAGGTCGTCGGATCGTTTTCTGAGGGCTCGCACAAGCGCGACCGACGCCATCACCTGCTGGAACGACGATGTGATCCCGACCACGGTCGGAGCGCATGCCATCACCTCGTCGGCGCACCGCTCCACAAAATCCCGCGTCAGTTTTCTGGCTGCCAACGCGCTTTGCACATGGGTCAGCCACTCGACCCCCTCGACATGGTTGCCCAGGACATCCAGCAGATAGGCCATCGCATCCGGCTCGGGGCGCGGATAGACCAGATCACTGAACAACCACTCTCCCAAGAGGGCCTGATAGACCTTGCCGTCCGACAGCAGGAAATAGTCGTCAAGGCCGATGGTTTCGGCAAAGTCGAAGCTGAAGTATTTTTCCGTGGTCGCGACCCCGGCGTCCCTGGCCATGGTCGCCAGCAGCGATATCCCCAGCGCGGGATGCTGCAGCGACGAAAACGGCATCGACACCAGGCACAGACGATGAAGCGCCGCAGGTTGCGACGTCACACGACCCGGCGGCGTCTCGCTCATGCGGGATTACGCGCAGCGGGGGCGAAGCACACCGTCGGATGTCTGTTCGTAGGCCGCCTTGATGTCCTGCATCGCGGTCTTCAGATCCGATTCTCCGGCAAAGACCGAACTGATGGCGCCCAGAAGCTTGCGCGCGTGATCGTCCTGATCCAGCGTGATACCAAGACGGTCCACGACCTCTTCGGGGTTCTTGATGAACGCGTTGCGAAACGCCTCGTCCAGCACCCCACGCCCGATGATGGTCTGGACGTCTTCCAAAGTCAGTCCGCGAGTATGGTGATCGGTCATTTCTGTCCCCAATTTCTTAAAACCATGGGCAACTCGTATAGTGTTATTGGAGAAAATTCAATGATTAAGCACCATGCGCCCTCCTCCGATCCCAGAGGCGACTGCGCCGCTGATGTAAGGTCGGCCGTACGGATCGGGCTGGATTAATCCGGGCGGACCAGACATACTCACGTCCGACCGGGGGAGCCTTCGAGAATGCGGAGTCGAGTACAGATCGAGCCGACCGAGCGCCGAATGTGTTCGGTTCTTTTTGCTGACATCGTGCGTTCGACCATGATCATCGGCGATCTGGACCCCGAAGATGCGGTCAGCCATCTGGGGCCGGTGATCGAACAGATCATGACCATCTGCGAAAAGCACGGCGCGACCACGCTGTTCACAGGGGACGGCGCGCTGGCGGTTTTCGGCTCGCCCCAGGCCGACGAGGACCACGCCGCAAAGGCGATTGCCAGCGCGCAGGAGATCATCCGCCAGATCGCCGGGAAGGGAGATCAGAGCCCCGACGTCCGCATCGGAATCCACGCCGGCGAACTGCTGGTCAGCGATCTGCAGCACACCCAGGGACACGAGCAGGCCTTTCTCGGGCCGGTCATGAACATCTCGAGCAAAATCGAGGCCGCAGCCCGCAAGAACGTGGTGACGGTCTCGGAAACGGTCATCCAAAGCGTCGGAACCCTGTTCGACCATGTACCCGCCGGCGAATTGCAGATCGACGGACGCAACAAGACGCTGAAACTGTTCGAGATCAAGGCCCGAAACGAACAACGGTCCCGGTGGGCATCGCTGGCGCGTCGCGACCGCTCGCCCCTGGTCGGGCGCGAGGCCGAAATGGCCCGGCTGCGCGAAGCCTGGTCCAGGGCCTGTCAGGGTGAAGGCAACTCGGTCCTGCTGCTTGGCGCGGCGGGGGTCGGAAAGTCGCGCCTGACCCACGAACTTGTGGAAAACATCGCGCCCGAGGCGTTCGACCTATGGGAGTTCAATTGCTTCTCGCTGGATCAGACGGCCGCCTATCTGCCAATCATCCGCGCCTTGAACGCCCGCATGAAACTGTCCGACTGCCAATCCGACACCGAGTTGGAAGCGAAGCTTTCAAAGGGGATCGGCAACACCAGATTCCTGGACAAACACACCAGACAGGCCCTGTTTTCGATCTTTCGCCGCGCCCGGACCGAAGTCGAACAGGCCGCCGGCGACCCGTCGCGCCGGCGCCGCAAGCTGAACGACATCCTGTCTAGGATGATCCTGTCGACCCGGAAAGAGAAGCCGCTTCTTCTGTTGTTCGAGGATCTTCACTGGGCGGACCAGGGCACATTGGACGTGGTTCAGGAGTTGCTTTCAAGCATCTCCTTCCTGCGGGTTCTCGTGGTGCTCACTTCGCGCAACGCGACGCCCTTCACAAGCGATCAGAAAGGCAGGCTGCAGCTGCTTCCGGTCCCCCCGCTCGGCGAGGACGACTGCCGGGAATTGATTTCGCGCCTGTTGGGGCCACGAGGCGACGACGGCCGCTTGCGCGACTTCGTCGACACCATGAGCGGTCGCACCCCGTTGTTCGTCGAGGAATTCGCCCACCATCTGCGAAACCGTCTGGACCGGACACAAGGCAACGAAAGCCTGCACCGCAACCTTGCCGATCTGGAAGTACCGGCCCGCGTCCAGCCTCTCATCGCGTCCAGGATCGACACGCTGGACAGTGAGAACAAAAAGGCGCTGCAGGTTGCCGCGGTCGGCGGTCTGCGCTGGACATGGAGTACGCTGACCGAGACACTTCAACGACTGGGCTTTGAAGCCCGGCCTCGGCTGACGGCCCTGATCGAAGGCGGTTTTCTGGAAACCTACGGCCCTGCGGAAAACCAGCAGATCCGGTTCAGTCACGCGCTGGTGCAGAAAGTCAGCTATCGCAGCATTCCGCGACTGCGCCGATCGCGCCTGCACCGGGCCATCTTTGAGGCCCTGCACGCCGGTGCAGACACCGATGATCTGGAATTCGCCCAGGCCATCGCCCGCCATGCCGATCAGGGTGAGCTGTGGCAGGAAGCAACCGAAGCCTATCTGCGCTGCGGCGAGCTTGCCAGCCGACTGTTCTCGTTCGAGGCGGCGGTTTCGTATTTCGACAACGCGCTGCGTTGCGTCGGCAGGCTGAAGGCCGAGACCGGGTCTCAGAACGTGTACGAGCTTGAATTGCGGGTTCGCCGGGGCCTGCGCGTCTCGCTGGTGGCCAGCGGTAATTTCCGCCGCATTCTCGAGATCTCGCACGAGGCAGAGAAATTGTGCGATGACGCGGGGGACAGGGTCTCGAAGATCACGTCGCAGATCGATCAGGGGATCATGACGACGATCCTGTTCGATATTCGTGACGCGCGCCGAATTTCGCAACGCGCTCTGGACAGCGCGACCGAACTGGGCGATGCCCGGCTGCAGGCCAACGCGGCCTTTGCCTTGGCGCAGGCCGCCTGGTTCCACGGGGATTACGAAAGCGCGAAAGCGGCGATCGACCATCATGCCGGTCTTTTCAAGAATGAGTTCCGCACCGTCGAAACCGGAACGACCGGATCGATTTCAGTGCTGGGACTCGCAACGCGGGCAAACGCCCTGAGCATGATGGGCCAATTCGACAAGGCCGAAGACGACATCCACGAAGCGCTGGAAATCGCGGGCGAGACAGGCAAGGTGTATGACCGCAGCTTCGCCCTGATCGCGCGCGGGATCAATTGCTGGAAAGCAGAAAACGACGCGCGTGCGGCAGAGGCATTGCGCACGGCACTAAAGATTTCCATTGAGGCCGGGATCGATGTTTTGAGTTGCTTTGCAGCAGCGCCGCTCGCCCGTGTGCTGGCCCGAAACAGAGACTTCGCGAATGCGCGACTTGTCCTGACCAAAAGCCTCGGCCTTGCACGGGAAATGCAGATGGAAGCATTCGTCGCCTGGCTGTTGAGTGCCGAGATTCGGGTTTTGCAGGAAGACGGTCAAGGCGGCGAAGCCGAAGAGGTTGCCGCTGAACTGGCTGACCTTTGCCGACAGAACGGATATTTCGGATGCGACCCAACCTTGCTTCCTTGACGGGGTTTAACCAGTGTCATGCGCTCCACATGGTGATCCTCCACTGAAGTGGTCCACCGCTATGTTTGGGATAACTGAGGATGGAGTTCACACCGTTCCTGGTCCGGTGAATGCTGACGTCAGACAGCCGGGTCGATCGATGGGCCTCTAGCCGCCACTGGCTATCCAGACTGCCAGAAGCACGGCCATCAGAGCGACATGCCGCGAGCCGTTTCCGAGAAGGCCGAGGCGGCGCTCCCGTCCGTGTTCCGCGCGACCGAGATCGAGGAATAAACCCGGCAGTGCATCGCGACCTTTAGGAGGCGATTCTGGTGGCACCGGGTATTGCACGGCAGGTCCAGGTCTCGGCGAGACAGGTCTGCCCGTGCTTTGCCCCGAGATGCACCACGTGGATTTGTTGCCCCGAGTCGCGGTTCGACCAATACCAGCACTGAAGCGCAGCGCTCAAAGTGGCAGATTTCTGTCTTATTTCATAGGCTTGAAATGGTACCCGGGGGCGGAATCGAACCACCGACACGAGGACTTTCAATCAAGTTTCCAGACTTAATTTCAATAGGTTATGATAAAATGCATCATTTTGTGTATAACTTCTGAATATCGCAGAGGCGAATTTAGCTTAAGGTATTGAAAATTACATTAATAATCCTGGGCCAAAGAAAGATTTGAATACTTGTTCAGTCGCCCATCCTGCCTCCATCAGTCCACCGAGAACATTCACCTAACAATACTCCCATAACTGCTTTGATTTCAGTTACTGCTTTCGGCCCGCATCAGAAAACGATCCGGGTTCTTAGACCGAACAATGTAATGTTATCCTGATCAGGGTTCAGAAGCGGGTTGGATATGAATTGTATCGACGGTGTGATCTGCAGTCCGGGTGAGATTGAAAAGCGATAGAATGCTTCAAGCGTGAACTGATCGCCGTCTATGCCTCTTGCCTCAGCCCAGTTCAGACCCAGCCCTGCCAAATCGGTATTGCGACCGTAATAGCCGACACCGGCAGAAATGGACCGATCATAGAGTGCTGCCGTACCTTTTGAAGCCCCAGCCCGAAAGAATGGCATCCACTTATTGTCAACAAACCATGCGGCGGAAAACGCGGCGCCGTAATCCTCTGGACGGCTACCATCATCCGCCGCATCCGCATGCCAGAGTGTCAGATGGATATTGTCGAAGTAGATGCGATCAAAGCCAGAAGTGTAGCCGATTTCGAGTGATTTGAATAAATTTCCATCGCTGAACACATCAAAGTTTGGATCAGACGGGTCGGCATTTGCGTCTGAGACGCTCGCGACGGCGTACAGGTTATCGCTCAGCTTTATCCCACCGGCAATGCCAATGCCTTGGTTGGGCGTGTTTATCGTCGGGTTGGTGTTGAAGGACAGGTTTTGGAAACCACTATAGGGGCTTACCAACCCGTAAATATCCACAAAGTCGGTTACATCAATCTGCCCGACTTGCAGCGTCCACGAACCGTTCTCGGCCCTTTGTGTCCAGAACAGGTTGGTCAACAACAAACCATTATCGTTGAAGGCTGTCCCTGTGATCGAAAGCGCTCCGCCATCCAGCCCAAGAAACTGTGGGGCAACATCGGTATAGCTGTGCCGGTCTTCGATCTTGAATGTCAGAGAACCCCGTTCAATTGCCTGCCAACTGCCGTAGAAACGAGCGATTCCACTTGCGGCTTCACCAGTTCCCAAATCAGCGTTCGTGGTTTGGCCCAATGCCAGGTAATCCAAGTTGAACCGGAACCCACCCTCAGCAAGCCGGTCTTTCCACTGAAACCAGCCCGGCGCGATATTGCGCGGAAAATCGGAACGATATTGTGGGTCGGTCAGCCCATCTCCGGGCTCCAGATCAGCTTCGACCGAAGAAGGCCCGGACAGTCCTTGCGCCGAGGCGGCGCCAGCAACCGCAACACTCAATGCGACAACGAGAAGTCTTATCATTCCGACGCCTTTGCCCCGCCGGTCTTGCGATGACCCGCTGCTAAGATGCGACCAGCAATCGATGCCGCCCAATCATTTGTTGTTGGCGTGCTGGCCATCAGGTCTCGCATCGTTTCAGTCTGCGAGACCTCCAAAACATAGCTGGAGCTCATTGGCACATTGCCGTCTACGATGCGGAAAGTATAGTTTGTTTCTTCAATTGACAGTTTGCCTGTCAGCCGCACCGGTTCGTGCATAGTGCTGGGGCTCCAGTCGTCAACTACTCGCGCCCGGATCATCTGATTGGCGTTTGGCGGTGGGGTATGGCTGCACATGCCGCGTATGGGAACGAGGTAGACAACAGTGGTCCCTTCCGCTTCGACAGGCGCTGGGATAGCGTAACCCGCCAATGTAACGATTTGTCCATCAAGCTTCGGATTAGCCGCTGTTGCTGCTTTCTTGCGCCGGTCGGCAACGATCCAGCGTTGGTCGATCAGCCAATCTGCATCAATCCCGTCTTCAGACAGTTCCTCAAGTGCCGCATTGATTTTTGCGGCACCGTCGGCCATCTGAGCCTCGCTGAGATTGGCGTCGTTCAGCAGCTCTCTGTTTCGGACGATCGTCCGCAAGGATTCGATCTGTTGATAGTTTAAATCCTCAAAAGGATCCTCATAGGTTTGCGCCGACGGATCGATCAGATCCTCCCAAGCGATCTGCTCAGCCGTAGCGGGCGCGGCGAGCGGAACAAACAGCGTCAGAAAGCTCATAGTCAGCAAACGATGCATCTCTTTCTCCAAAAATGTTTCGCTGGGCGGCCGAGGTAAAAAAGCCGCGGAAGATCATCAGTTCAGCGTGTTTTTATAAATAACGCCGTCCTTCATGATCAGTCTTATTGTCGGGATGTCACGGGGACGCGGCTCGGCATCGTACCATTTCTCGTTTCCGCCGATCACACCTATGTCTTCGAGGGGATTTCCATCGACAATCAGGATGTCGGCGTATGCGCCTTCTTTGATAACGCCAAGTGGACCCTCAAGATACGGATTTGCCTTGCCGGAAAACGCCATGAGCTCGCCTGCCGACGATGTCGCGGCAACCAGCATTGCGTGATTGCCGAAAAGCTCAGCGTGAAACCACTTCTCGTAGTCGAGTTGCGTCCTTAGCAACTCGCCCGTCGCGAACACGACATCAGTCTGGAAAGCCATCTTCGGTCGGATCGCCTTGACGTTCTCGACAAAGTCCTTGGCTAGGTCGGTCGCGAGCGCCAGCTTTGCCTGGTTCTCCGGGCTCTGCAGCCCAGGGTTTTGTTCGAGATACGGTGATATTCCGGTCATCTGCGACACAAGGAATACGTCATTATCCTTCATCAGCTGCAAGGTCTCACGGCTCGCAAAAAAACCATGCTCGATACTTCGCACACCGGCATTTACAGCTCGACGGATCCCCTCGTCGGAGAAGACATGCACGGCGACATAAGTATCCCAGTCGGCCGCTACGCGAACTGCAGTTTCGATCTCTTCAGGAAGAAACTGAAGCGTATGCAGGGGATCAAGAATCGACGCAACGCCGCCCCCCGCCATAAGTTTGATTTGGGTTGCTCCTTGGGACAGGTTTTGCCGGACCGCTGCGAGGACGGCATCCTCGCCGTCGGCCACAGTCGTGATGCCGAGGCGCTGAGCGTTGCTGTCATTCGGAAAAGGAGGCAGGTTCGGGTTCCGCTGCGAGCCGAAGCGCAAATCTCCGTGGCCGGATGTCTGCGACACGAATGCGCCGCTCGGGTAAATCCTCGGTCCTTCGACGAGGCCGGCATCGACCGTCTTCTTCAGGCCAGAGCCGCCACCGCCCATCTCACGAACGGTTGTAAAGCCACTGTAGAGATATTCGTTGGCCATATGTGCGGCGCGCGGGCCGATCTCGTCCCACATGCCACTCTCCATACCAGCGACACCGCCGGGCATATTCATGTAAAGATGAGTGTGCGCGTCGATCAGGCCGGGCATGAGGGTGCGGCCTTCACAATCAATGACTTCGGCACCCACGGCCGAGAGCGACGCATCCCCGATGGACGCGATAAGATTTTCTTCGATCAACACGTTGCGGCCTTTGGCGAGGCTGTCCGCGACACCGTCGAAAACGTTGCAATTGGTGAACAAAAGCTGTCGCGGCTCATCTTGAGCGATCGCGCCTGAGGCGAGTGCAAACGACAGTACGACAATGAGAGGTTTTCGCATTGCGGTCCCCTGCAAATTTTCTGTTGAGCTTCTTTTGACCGCGGGGCGGCCGAGGTAGAAACCGCCCCGCGCGATCCAGATCAGATGATCATGGATAGACTTGCGGCTCACGAACCGCCGGGCGGTACATAATGCTGTCGCTCTCGACCAGCGTGTTCTTGTAGGCGCGACCATCCTTCATCACGAGTTGCAGCTTGCTCTCATCGAGGATCAGGTTGATGTCTTCCAAAGGATTACCGTCCCAGATCAGGATGTCGGCATAGCTGTCCGGCGCGATCCGGCCGAGGTGATAGGTCGGATAGGGATCTTTGGGCCCGGACCATTTCAGCACGATACCCGCGTTGCCCGTGTAGTGCTTCAGCGCCTGTGCCGGGCTGAACCCGACCGACGTGGGGCACACGATGTCCTCCTTGATCTTCTCAACCAGGCCGGGGCTGAACATGTCCGAGCCTCCGATGATGAACATGCCATAGTCGTTCATCCACTTGGACATGGCGCGTACGCCTTCGCCAACCGCCACGCCCTTGAGCTTCTGCTCGTGCGTGAAGAAGGCCGGCATGCTCTCGTAGGATCCGAAGGTATTCACGCTGACATAACACTGGAAACTCCAGACGATGTCTTTCGTTTCGTTGTATTTCGCCACCATGCGCTTGACCATGTCCTCCGAGATCAGGAAGCCATGCTCGAACGAGCGGGTGCCGAGCCGCAGGTGCCGGTCGTAGCTCTCGTCGTGATAGGCATGCACGGCGACATAGGTGCCATTGTCCCTGGCGATCTCGACGGCCCGGGCGACCTCGTCCTCGGCAAGCCCGAGGATCTCGAGCGGATCGAATTCGCTGGCCACGCCGCCGCCGCCCATGACCTTGAGAAACGCAGCGCCGCGCCGGAAGTTCAGGCGCGCCGCGCGGGTCACATCATCGACCCCATCGGTCACCCATGTATTCGACGTCAGCTGCCCCATGTCCTGACCGTTCTCAAGCGTGGCCGGCGGCACGTTGCGCCCCGCCCAGTCGCTGTGACCGCCGGTCTGGCCGATAGCGCCGCCCGACGAGTAGACACGCGGCCCCCGGACCAGGCCCATGTCGATGGCCTTGGCAATATCCAGTGGATCGCCGGCGATGTCCCGAATCGTGGTGATCCCCTTCATCAGCATGTGATCGTTCATGTACTGAAGCGCGATGGCACCGCCCGCCGCATCGTCCCAGCGGGTCTGATAGGCGGCCGTCCCCTCCGGCGGGTTCAGCATCACGTGCTGGTGCATGTCGATGAAACCGGGCGTCATCGTCTTGCCACCGACATCGACGACAAATGCGTTCGGCGCATCGATGGGGTCGGTCGAAACCTGCGTGATCGCGTTGCCTTCCACCAGCACGTTCGCCCCCATGATCAAATCGGGGCTGAAACCGTCGAACACGTTTGCATTGGTGAACAGAATCGGCGGCGGCGTATTTTCCTGCGAAGCCGCAGGTGACGCGATCGCCAGCACTGCAACGACCGCCGTTGCGGTTATTGTCTTGGACATGATTTGTCGGACTCCCCTGGTCTTGTTTCGGCATGTGGGAGCCTCGGCCGATCATCGATTACTTTTTTTGAGTGTCTCGCGCACAGAAAAATCATAGGCGGCAATGTTAGCTCCTCGCACGAAAAGCGTACTAGGCGTGAAAGAGGCCGCCTAACAGTTTTTCGGTTTCAGGATGAAATGGTAAATTTGAGGTCGCAAAATGGTAAATGCCTTGCGATACTACGTCGTGTGCGCTCTGATGATGGCGGAAGGTGTTGGTCGCAGTCGTAAAACTTAGGTACGCGCTGAACTTCGCGATTGCCTGCGAAGACGCTGGCTGTGACCCAATGAAACTCCTGCAAGCTGTCGATATCGACGAACGTATGATACAAGAACCGGAGCTGATGATCGCGGAGCACCAGCTCTGGACAATCGCAAGCGAAGCCGCGACGAGCACCGGAAAATTCGACATCGGCTTTGATGCCGGATCCGTTTCCAGCGTGCAGATGCATGGCGCCCTGCGGCAACTTTATGATCAGAAAACACTTTTCGAACGCTTGGTCACCTTCTGCAAAATGGCGAAGCTGGAATACAGCAGAGCCGATTTCTTTGTTCGACCGGTCTGGAATGGTCTGGTTTTCGGCCGCAACGCCATTGCCGGCGATCGCGAGCAGGTCCGGCAGGTTGAACTCTATGTCCTTCAACTCATGCTAGAAACCATCCGGAGTGCACTGGGACCGTCCTGGGCTCCGAAGCGGCTGAACCTACAGTCGGATCATCACCCCGACCTCGAATGGCTGGCCCAATCCGCGGAAGCAAGACTTCGGTTTAATCAGCCGGTCACGGAAATCCACATCGAACGCGGGGAAATGGTTTCAGAGGCGGTCATTTTGCCCGATCCTGACACACATGATCAGATGGTTCCCACGACGCGCGCCATTGCCGCGCTGGTCTGCACCTACCTCTACGATCCACGCTTGTCACTACAATTCATCGCGCGGTTGCTTGGCCTAAGTGACCGTCACCTGCAGCGCGATCTTCAAAAAGAAGGGACCAGCTTTTCCGAAATTCTGTCCCGGGAACGGACAAAAGCCGCAATAGACATGCTGAAGGTGCCGGAGTTAACGATATTTGAGATATCGAAATCCTTGGGTTACTCCAACCAGGCGCATTTCACGCGAGCTTTCATCAGAAGCACAGGAATGACACCATCTCAATTCAGGAGAGGCGTCTAAACTCAAAACATCTCTGCAACCAAGATCTGAAATTTCATTGGTTGGCAATGAGCTACGATTTTTTGGGCTGAATGCAGTAGTTGAGCGTGCACCGAATGCGGGCTCCGCATGATCGATGTTGGAGCTGCAATTTGGCTCTTAGGAAAAATTCTACCTTGCGAGCTTTTTCTGCCCTCAAGCCGATCAAACATACAACGCGTTTCCACAACTGGTGCTGACGAAGGGAGTAATTGGAAACAAAAGCAGACACCCGTCTACCGCAAACAATTGACCTGTTCGTCCGCATCTTGCTCGTTCGCCAATCTGACGCGCAATGTCAGATGACAAACAGCCATGCCCCCACATGACTGGAGCCACAACGCACCTCAGCAAAACCTGTTGCCCGCTGGTCCAAGAAATCCGAAGCCTTCTACAACAAACGCTGGTTTGTCGTTTACGGAGAGGGCAAGGCATGGCCGAGTATGTTGTTTTATAACGGGTTTCGACCGAACGGCAGGGGCGATCCGGCCTCGGGCTGGAAGCGCGGCGGACTATGGTGGAACAATTCCTGACACCCGCTGATCAGGTCATAGCCGAGTGTCTGACCGCGAGGGTTATGTGTCCAGCCGCATAGCCAGTGACACCACTGCGGCAGGAAAGAAACCGACCAAGGCGACAGCTCTCGCTGGTTCAACTTGATGACTACTGTCGCTGAGACTGTTGGCGATATTTGGGTTCACAAGGACGGGGACGAGCTTTGGTGGACGACCTCTTGAAGTGACGCACCTTCTTTCGAGAGGAAGACGGAACCCATCGAAAGTGGGCGTGACGTGGTAATTTGCCAAAAGCCCTGTGAGGCTTGGTCAAACAAGTCAAAGAAGGGCGTTCCACTGAGGTGGAACGAACTACACCCCAAGGCGAAAGACTTCTTGTCTACTGAAGCCACGCTACAGTCTCTCAGTCCTTTGTACCGAGACTACACGTTGGCGTTGATCGCCGGAGATGACCTAAGCCAGTGGCACGATACTCCACTATGGGCGAAACGAAGCGAAACCGCCAAGAAGGGGTATGCCCCGATCAAGTACGGGACGCAGGCGGATAAGATTGCGTACCAGCGAGCTTCGGAGCTCTTCGAAGCGGCAGATCCCGCTGAACGCATGGCCCGTAGGAGCGACAACGGCAGCTGTGCTGGGCGTTTTGCTTATTCCGTTGACCAGTTGAATAGCCCAGAAGCGTTGTAGTCGAACCACGCTAAAAAAAACGCTGTATTCGAGTGTGTTCCAAAACACGGTGGGGCAAAGACTGTGTTGGGATTGCTGTGTTCAACACATTGATTCCAAACACTGTGTCCAATACAGCTTTTCAACCCGCAAACCCCTCCATCAACGCACTTCAAAACTGTGCGATGAGTGTGTAAAGCACAAAGTTAAAACTGTGCGAGGACTAGTGTTCTGATTTTGCTTTAAAAAGTGGTGCCCGGGGGCGGAATCGAACCACCGACACGAGGATTTTCAATCCACTGCTCTACCCCTGAGCTACCCGGGCACGGGAACGGCGTTTGCCGTTGGGTGCAGGCCTTCTATGACTTGCCAAACGCGGTGTCCAGAGGCTTTTTCAGATTTTTTCAGTGCGGGCGATCCTTGATTTCGACAGCATCCTGAATCTCACCATCAAGGTCTTCCTCGCGCTGCGACGAAACCGCATAGGAGCCGTTCAGCCACTTGGCCAGATCAATGTCCGCGCAGCGTTTCGAACAAAATGGACGAAACCGTTGGACCGTATCTTCTCCGCAGATCGGACAGCTCATTTCAGGACCTCCGACAATGGAATGCGGCCACGTTTGCGCTGCAACTCGAAATGCCCCAGCGGTGTCCAGCCGGCAAGAACGGTTTCTTCGCTGTCTGCCCTAAAGGCAGCGCGGAGTGCGGATTCGAATCCGCGCCGGTCTTTCTTGGGCATCGGCGCAAGGTCCAGCGTGATCTGCCCGCCCAGCCCCCGCACGCGCAGGGCACGCGGCAGTTCCTTGGCGCAGGCGAAATTGGCCTTTGTTCCCGCCGCCAGCGAGCTATCCGAACCGGTGTTCACGTCCACGGCCACCAACGCCCGGGTGGGCTCGATATACATATGCGCCCCACCCATCAAGGGATGGGATGCGCCGCGTGCGGTGTCCAACGCCTCGAGTACGCCATGGTCCGCGAACCCGCCCGCCTGGGTCGAAACCTCGGCGGGCTCCACCCATTCGCGCCAGGCGAGAACATGCGGCGCGTCACCCTGAGACAGCGTTTCCGGCGCGTTTCCGGTGTCATTCACGACCTGTTCGGCCAGCGCTCGCATGGCGGCGATGTCTTCGGCGATCTCATCGGCATCCGCGCCCTGGCAACCGGAGCGCAGGATCAGACCGAAGGGGCTGCCGTCCATCTGCTCATGCGCGATCACCAGCAGCCGGTCGCGCTCCTCGTCATCGCGGATTGAGCGGGAGATGTTCAGCCCGGGCGCATCCGGCGTGACGATGGCATAGCGGCTTTTGAACAGGATGCGGTTTGTCACCGGCAGGGCCTTGCCCGGCTCGGCATAACCCGTGACCTGCACCAGCAGCATTTCGCCCGGCGCCAACCCTTTGACCTGCCGAAGGAAAGCCGGACCATCCGGGGTGCTCAGGAACATTCCGCCCTGCCCCTTGACTGGCCGCTCGGCCCGGGCCCGATAGATAGTCCCAGGGGCAGGCGCATCGGCGGCGATCAGGAAATCATCCAGTTTGCCATCCACCATCAACGCGGCGGCTTCGCGGCCCTGAATGTGATCCAGGATGATCGTTCGACCTTTCATGATGCCTCGCGATACAGAGGGTAGCCGATGCCTTGCAGCAGCCCGGCGGTTTCCGCCAGGGGCAGCCCGACGATCCCGGTGAACGAACCCGAGATCCATGGAATGAACGCACCCGCGGGCCCCTGAATGGCATAGCCACCCGCCTTGCCCTGCCAATCGCCGGTGGCGAGATAGGCGTTGATTTCCACGTCCGAAAGACGCTTGACCTTGACTTGGCTGACAACGTCGCGTTGCAGCACCCGATCACCGCGACGCACCGCGACCGAGGTGATCACTCGGTGGCGACGTCCCGACAGGGCAAGCAGGAACTCGGCGGCCTGGCCGGCATCTTCGGGCTTGCCCAGTATGCGTCGGCCCAGCGCAACCGTCGTGTCGGCGCACAAGACGATATCGTCCGGGTTCGCCTGCACGGCATGCACCTTCTCGCGGGCAATACGCGCGCAATACCGCAAGGGCAATTCCCCCTTGCGCGGCGTCTCGTCGATGTCGGGGGCAGAAATCGTATCGGGCTGCACGCCAAGCTGCGCCAGCAGGTCCAGCCGTCTGGGGCTGCCCGATCCCAGGATGAACGCCATTGCGGCAGGCGTTACTTGAAGCGGTAGTTGATCCGACCCTTGGTCAGATCATAGGGGGTCATCTCGACCTGAACACGGTCGCCGGCCAGAACGCGGATGCGGTTCTTGCGCATCTTGCCTGCCGTATGTGCGATGATTTCATGGCCGTTTTCCAGCTCGACCCGAAACGTCGCATTGGGCAGGAGTTCCTTCACGACACCGGGAAATTCGAGCGTATCTTCCTTGGCCATGTTGTCTCCATTGTTGCGTTGTCCCGCGGAATCCGCAGGTGTGCGCTTAAATGGTCCCCTTTTGCCAATTTTTCAAGGGCGGAATCGCCTAAAGGCGCGACAATGTGACCGATTGGACGCGGGGATCCTGTTCCGACCAGTGTGACCGGTTCAGAACCCCGCCATCAGCCCGCACATGGGCGATCGCGTCCAGATCGACCTCGGCATAGGTCCAGCCCGGCCGGTTCAAGCTGCCTTGTGCCAGAACGCCGGTTTCGGGGAAGCCCACATCGGGCGGGCCGAACACTCCGCCCATGCCGGTGTTCTTGTCGACCGCCTCAGACCAGTCATTGTCGCCGACCAGCGAGGCCATCGCGGTCACACATTGGTTTTCCAACGCCCGCGCCATCGCACCGATGCGAACGCGCCAATAGCCCGACAGGGCCTCGGTGCAGGACGGAACAAGGATAAGGTCCGCCTCGGACAGGGCGCGGCCTAGTAGAGGAAACTCGCTGTCATAGCAGATCAGAATGCCGATCTTGCCCAACGCCGTGTCGAACAGTTTCAGCGGCCCTCCCGGCGCGATTTTCCAAGGGGTGCGCTCGAACCGGGTCATGATCTGCTTGTCCTGGTGGTCGTGGCCACCGGCGGGCGAGTAGAACGCGGCCCGGTTCACGGGGCGGCCCTGCCCTGCATTCACCGGTGCGGACGCGCCCAGAATGTACGCATTGTACTCGACAGCAAGGCGCCGGTGCAGGGTGTGGACTTCCTCCATCCGGTCGGAAACGGCCTGGATCGAGCGCTCCAGGTCGCCGGCCACCTCAGCACCATCCAGAGTTGACAGCTCCATTGCACCGTATTCCGGGAACACCAGCAACTGCGCGCCCTGCCCCGCGGCCTGCGCAACCCAGTCGGCCAGCTTGTCTTCATACTGCGCCCAACTATCCAGCCAGCTGAGAGAGTATGCGGCGGTGGCAAGTTTCATCCTGCGGGTCCTGTCCAACGAATTCGCACGAACTCTATGGGCGGGATTGCCGGGTGTACAGGTCCTTCGGCAGGGCGAAAGGTCCCGGATCGAGTCGCGATCCGATTGAAATCTGACGATACTTCTCTAACCTGCGGGTCTGAACCCTGTTTGCCCGGAGATTCCGACCATGACCCGCGTCATCGCGCTCGTTCTTGCCGCCTTCACCGCCACCTCCGCTTGGTCACAGCAGTTGATAGACAAGGGGTTCGTCGAAGGCTGGAACATCATGATGGATCCTAATCTGGGTAACGGCTGCCTGATCCAAACGGTGTATCAGGACCTGTCGGTGGTGCGTCTGGGCTATGACGCGCTGGACAATCGGGGCTATTTCACCGTTTTCCACAAGGGTTGGGGCGACATCGAGCCCGGCAAATCCTATCCGATTCGGTTCGATTTGGATGGCAAGAGCTTTGACGCCACCGCCATCGGCTTCAAGCAGGATCGGGTGCCCGGTGCGACCGTGTTCTTCACCGACCGGAACTTTGTTACCGCCATCGCCCGGAACAAGACGATGACGGTCTACAATCCGGCGGGCGAGCGGGTTTTGGCGATCGACCTGAAAGGCACCGCCAAGGCACTGGACTATGCCCGCGACTGCCAGAACAAGAAGCTCTAGCGAATCGGATCGAACACCGCGTCCGAGGCGGTACAGTCCCGGATCACGTCCCGCCCGCAGGGCACCGGGTCCAATTCGCGCGACAGGCAGATTCGTACTTCTTCGATGTATCCGCTGTTGCAGGTGACGGTGATCATGTCGGGTTCCAGCCCCGGGTTGGCTTTGACAAAGGCCTCCTCGACCACGCGCGCCGGCAGTTTGACCGGCTTGTCCAGCTTGCGGAACACCGCGGGGCGGTTGATACGCTCATAGGCCTGCCGCGACAGCGCGTAATAGTCTGCCGCGGACAGGCCCGAACAGGTGCCGTGTTTCTTCCACTGATGCCAGGCCAGGCCGGAACTGCCCTGAATATCCTGCATTTCACGGGTCTTCCCGCGAGAGGGCGGCGCTTTGGGCGTGGGGCAATACGACGGCCAGCCTTGGTGATATTGCGGCCACAGCCCGTGCAGGATCCAGCCGTGATCGTGGCGCGCATCGCATTGGTCGGACCCGCGCGCGTCACCCTCGCGGGCGCACCAGTTGGGCGACCAACTCAGCGACAACACGTAATAGTCGAATTCCCCTGCCTTCTCGCCCTCGGCTAGCGCGGCCACCGCACTGAACGCCCACAGAACCACCCAACGCATTCGCCTCTTCCCTTCCGGCTTTTGCGCGACTATATACGCCCCGAGTTCCCCGACAACGGAAACCTGCCCCAAGACCTCGGGGCCGCCGAATTCCGGCGACGGGACAGATGTATTCAAAGGAGACGGGCTCATGGCAAAACCCCTGATGGCCAAGGCGACCGCCGTGTGGCTGGTGGACAATACCACGATCAGCTTCAAGCAGATCGCGGATTTCGTGGGCATGCACGAGCTGGAAATTCAGGGCATCGCCGATGGCGATGTGGCCGCCGGCGTCAAAGGGTTCGACCCGATCGCCAACAACCAGCTGACCCAGGACGAGATCGACAAGGCCGAGAAGGATCCGCTGCACAAGCTGAAGCTAAAGTTCAACCCGGCCGCAGCCGGCGAGGAAAAACGCCGCGGGCCTCGCTACACCCCGCTGTCCAAGCGGCAGGACCGTCCCAACGCGATCCTGTGGCTGGTCAAGTTCCACCCCGAACTTTCCGACGGCCAGATCTCGAAACTGGTAGGCACCACCAAGCCGACGATCCAGTCGATCCGCGAGCGCACCCACTGGAACATCGCCAACATGCAGCCGATCGATCCGGTGGCTCTGGGCCTGTGCAAACAGTCCGAACTGGATGCAGCCGTTCAGAAGGCCGCTGCGAAGAAGGCCGCTGAAGGTGGCGTGATGAGCGATGACGAGCGCCGCAAGCTGGTCTCGACCGAACAGTCGCTGGAGATGGACGCCGCGCCCAAGATCCCCACGGCAATCGAGGGGCTGGAAACCTTCTCGCTGTCCGATGACGACGAAGAAGAAAAGGACGCGGAACCGATCGTCGATGCCGACAGCTTCTTCAACCTGCCCAAGGGCGGTGCCGAAGAAGACGACGAGGATGACCATCGCAACTAATCAGATTTGGGCCCCGACCGCGCAGGTACGGGGCCTTTTTCATCGGAACGGATTATGCTGAACATACTGTCCAAAGTCGTCGGGCCGCACCGGGCGGTCTCGATCTACGCATTCATGAAAACCAGGGGACTGGTCATTCTCGGTGGCGTCAGCGTCATCGGAGTGGCGGCGGCCCTGCTGTTGCTGAGCGGTGATGGCAGGCATGAACACGAGGCCTTCCTGACCGTGCCGGTCCTGTCGGCGACGCCGATCAACGGTGACCTGAAGAACGGGGTGATTGCTTCGGTGCGCCTGCCAGATGGGTCTGCCGCTTCGATCACGGCGACCGAGGCCCCGATCGCGCAGACCGTCGGCACGACCGCCTGCATCGAAAAGCGCGTCTACATGGATACCGGCGAACCGCGATACCGGTTCAAGCTGCCGAAATATTGCGCGGGCAGTTGATCGGCCGGCGGGCTACGCCACCCGGACCGTCGCCGGGTGGCATGCGTTTCACAGCATCTGGAACAGGAAACCTGCCGCGATCGCGCCGCTGATGCCAAGGCCCAGGTAGGCCGCAAAGACACGTGCTTTGACCAGCGACCACACCGCAGCCATGGCCGGGATCGAGCTGACCGCGCCCGCGATCATGAACGACATGGCCGCGCCGGCGCTCATCCCCTGTTCCATCAGCCCGGCCAGCAGCGGCGGCGCGACATACGAGTTCAGATAGGCGGGCATGCCCACGAAGGCCGCGATCACGATCGGAACCACGCCCTCGCCCCCGACCGCGCGCGCGATCAGGTCCGCCGGAACATAGCTGACCAGCAGCGCCTCGAGCACATAGGCAAAGGCCATCCATTTCAGAAGGAACAGGGCATTCTGCACGAATTCGGCCCGGAACCGGGCGCGGCGCTCGGGCACCTGCCAGAACTTCCACACGGGCTTCTCGTTTTGCTTCGGGGCGCAGCCACAGCATCCGGCCGGCTCGTACCGGCGCAACGGCCGGGCGAACGCCCCGCGACGCATCAGAAAGCGCACGGCAAAGCCTCCGAACAGGCCCAGGGCCACCGCGGCCGCGGCCTTGCCGATGGCAAAGGGCCAGCCCAGCGCACCGGCGGTGATCAGCAGGGTCGGCGGGTCGATCAGAGGCGAGCTGAGCCAGAACGCCATCACCGCCGATAACGGCGCGCCAAGGGCCAGCAGGCCGGCGATGAACGGAATCACCTCGCAGGAACAGAACGGCGCCAGCCCGCCGAACAGGGCGGCCAGAAAGATCATCCGGGCTTCGCGCCCCTCGAAGGCGCGGGCCACCATCGTTTCCGCTCCCGTGGCCTTGAGATACGAAAGCAACAGAACCGCAAACAAGATGTACTGACCGGTATGCGCCAGCGCCCTTCCCGCGAAGCTGACGACAGCGACCCAGTTGCCCGGGTCCAGCACGGCAACCAAGGCAAGGATCGCCGCAATCGGCGCCCAAGGGGTCTTGAGATAGTCGGTCAGGCGCTTGCCAACCGCCTTTGGGGTCTGCGTCAACTCAGCCATCGTTGGCGGCCTTTCCTTGCTGGTCCGCGCAGCATTCGCTGAGAATGAACTGCGCGAGGTTCTTCAGTTCGTGGAAACAGGCCCGGTTGATCGTGCTGCGCCCCACTTTTTCCTGTTCGACCACGCCGCCGGCGGCCAGAAACCGCAGGTGATGGGCCAGGGTCGACGGGGCGATGCCGGTCCGGCTCTGGATTTCTCCGACGCTCAGCCCGTCTTCGCCGGCGCGCACCAAGGTCTTGAGCACCTGCAATCGGGCTTCGGACCCCATGGCCGAAAACCCTGCTGCCGCTTTTTCCCACATGCTCTACCCTCCATTAAACTAAATTTCTAGCTTTATAGAATTATTATCAGAGACATGTCAATGCCGGAAGAGGGTGATCAAGGATAAGTCCAGATTGCCCGCACCTTAGGTCCACCCTATAACGAGGTATGGGGATTTCAGTTGACACCTTCTTTCTGAAGCCGGACGGGCAAGGCACGCTGCAGGCGCAGATCCAGCAGATGATCGCCGAGGGCATCCTGTCGGGGCGATTTCACGTGGGCGAAAAGCTGCCCTCGTCACGCAAGCTGGCCGCACATCTGGGCGTCAGCCGCATCACCGTGACGCTGGCCTATACCGAGCTGCTGGCGAATGACTATCTGACGGCCAGGGGGCGATCGGGCTATTATGTGTCCGAGAACGCGCCGGTTCCGCCGAAATACACGCCGGTCCAGCGCGGCGCCGAGACTGTCGACTGGGACAGGGCGCTGGCCCGCCGGTTTTCGGACGGCGACGTTCTGACCAAACCGCAGGACTGGCGGGACTACCGCTATCCGTTCATCTACGGTCAGCCCGACCGCACCCTGTTCGACCATGCCAACTGGCGGCTGTGCGCGGTGCGAGCACTGGGGCACAAGGATTTCGACTCACTGACCGGCGACTATGTGGATCAGGACGACCCGCTGCTGGTCGAATTCATCGCCCGCCACACGCTGCCCCGCCGTGGCATCGCGGCCCGGCCCGAGGAAATCCTGATCACGCTGGGCGCGCAGAACGCGCTGTGGCTGACCTCGCGCATCCTTCTGGGACACGGGCGCAAGGCAGCGATCGAAGATCCCAGCTATTACGCGCTGCATGAATTGCTGCGCTGCTCGGATGCCACCATGGCGGCGCTGCGCGTCGATCAGGACGGGCTGCCGCCCGACGCCATCCCCGATGACACCGATGTCATCTACACCACGCCCAGCCACCAATGCCCCACCACGGCGACCATGCCCGTGGCGCGGCGCCACGACCTGCTGGAACGCGCCCGCGCGCTGGACGCAATGATCGTCGAAGACGACTATGAATTCGAGATGGCCTTTCTGGGCGCCCCCTCCCCGGCGCTCAAGTCCTTGGACAAGGACGGCCGCGTGATCTATGTCGGCAGTTTCTCCAAATCGCTGTTTCCGGGTCTGCGGCTGGGCTACATGGTCGGGTCCGAGGCCTTCATCCGCGAGGCGCGCGCCCTTCGGTCGCTGGTGTTCCGGCATCCGCCGGGCCACATCCAGCGCACCGCGGCCTATTTCCTGTCGCTGGGGCACTATGACGCCCAGATCCGCCGCATGTCCAAAGCCCTGTTGCACCGCCGGCAGACCATGGAAGAGGCCATCGAGCGGCACGGGCTGACCGTCGCCGGACGCGGGGTGTTCGGCGGTTCGTCGATGTGGATGCGGGCCCCCGACCATGTCGATACCGCCGAACTGGCGCGGCAGTTGCAGAAACAGGGTGTTCACATCGAACCCGGCGCGCCGTTTTTTTCCGGCCCGAACCGTCCGCGCAACTTCTACAGGCTGGGCTATTCCTCGATTTCGTCCGACCGCATTCCCGACGGGATCGCCAGGATCGCCGGGGCGGTTCAGGCAACCTGACCGCGCTCTGGACCTAAGCCGACTGCCCGACTGGCCCTAACCCGGTGGCCGGCATTGCGCCAAAACCTATGGCGACCCAGGCGGCGCGCCTGCCTGTTTTCACCCCTGTTCGGAGATCGCCCAGATGAAAATGACCACGGAAGAGGCCTTTGTAAAAACGCTGCAAATGCACGGGATCGAACATGCGTTCGGGATCATCGGTTCGGCCATGATGCCGATCTCGGACCTGTTCCCCAAGGCCGGAATCATGTTCTGGGACTGCGCTCACGAAGGATCGGCTGGCATGATGGCCGACGGCTACACCCGCGCCACCGGCAAGATGTCGATGATGATTGCGCAGAACGGCCCCGGCATCACCAACTTCGTCACCGCCGTCAAAACAGCCTACTGGAACCACACACCGCTGCTGCTGGTCACGCCGCAGGCCGCGAACAAGACCATCGGTCAGGGTGGCTTTCAGGAAGTCGAGCAGATGAAACTGTTCGAGGACATGGTCGCCTATCAGGAAGAGGTCCGCGACCCGTCGCGCGTGGCCGAGGTTCTGAACCGGGTCATCATGAAGGCCAAGCGCGCCAGCGCCCCGGCCCAGATCAACATCCCGCGCGACATGTGGACCCAGGTGATCGACATCGAACTGCCCGCCATCGTCGAGTTCGAGCGCCCCTCGGGCGGTGAAACCGCCGTGGCCCAGGCGGCCGAGCTGCTTTCGAAGGCGAAGAACCCCGTTATCCTGAACGGTGCCGGCGTGGTTCTGTCCAAGGGCGGGATCGAAGCCTCGAAGGCGCTGGCCGAGCGTCTGGATGCCCCGGTCTGCGTCGGCTACCAGCACAACGACGCCTTCCCCGGCAGCCACCCGCTGTTCGCCGGTCCGCTGGGCTACAACGGGTCCAAGGCTGCAATGGAGCTGATCAAGGAGGCCGACGTTGTGCTGTGCCTCGGCACCCGCCTGAACCCGTTCTCGACCCTGCCGGGCTATGGCATGGAATACTGGCCAGCCGACGCCAAGATCATCCAAGTTGACATCAACCCCGACCGAATCGGCCTAACCAAGACGGTCACCGTGGGCATCGTGGGTGACGCGGCCAAGGTGGCGACCGGCATCCTGAACCAGCTGAGCGACACCGCGGGCGACGAAGGTCGCGCCGAACGCAAGGCGAAGATCGCCGAAAAGAAATCGCGCTGGGCCCAGCAGCTGACCAGCATGGACCACGAGGACGACGACCCGGGCACCACCTGGAACGAGCGCGCCCGTGCCGCCAAGCCCGACTGGATGAGCCCCCGCATGGCCTGGCGCGCCATTCAGGCCGCCCTGCCGAAAGAGGCGATCATCAGCTCGGACATTGGCAACAACTGCGCCATCGGCAACGCCTATCCGTCCTTCGAGGCGGGCCGCAAATACCTCGCGCCGGGCCTGTTCGGCCCCTGCGGATATGGCCTGCCGGCCATCGTCGGCGCCAAGATCGGCTGCCCGGACGTGCCGGTCGTGGGCTTTGCCGGTGACGGCGCATTCGGCATCGCGGTGAACGAACTGACCGCGATCGGCCGCGAGGAATGGCCCGCCATCACCCAAATCGTGTTCCGCAACTACCAGTGGGGCGCCGAAAAGCGGAACTCGACCCTGTGGTTCGACGACAATTTCGTCGGCACCGAACTGGACACCAAGGTCTCGTATGCCGGCATCGCGCAGGCCTGCGGCCTGAAGGGCGTGGTGGCCCGCACCATGGATGAACTGACCGCAGCCTTGGCACAAGCGATCGAAGATCAGAAAAACGGCATCACCACCCTGATCGAAGCCTTGATCAACCAGGAACTGGGCGAACCGTTCCGCCGCGATGCGATGAAAAAGCCGGTGGCGGTGGCCGGCATCAGCCGTGACGACATGCGGCCGCAGACCGGCGCCTGACGCGAGCGGGCGCCTGAAACCCGATCATCGCCCGGGCCACGGGCGGTGATCCGCACGTCGACGCACCGGCCTGAACGGCGCAAGCCTCTGGATCGGGACGGGGAATTGCCTAGAGTAGCGTCAAGATAGAACCGCCTGCGCAACATTGGCGGCCATGAGCCACAGGGAAACACATGAGCCAACCAAAGCTGGATACGTCACCCGAAGTTTCGGACGAGGTCCGCAAGACCACCTGCTACATGTGCGCCTGCCGCTGCGGGATCAACGTGCACCTCAAGGATGGCAAGGTCGCCTATATCGAGGGCAACCGCGACCACCCCGTGAACAAGGGCGTGCTGTGCGCCAAGGGCAGCGCGGGGATCATGCAGGTGAACGCCCCGTCCCGGCTGCGCAAACCGCTGCGTCGCGTCGGGCCGCGTGGCTCGGGTGAATTCCGCGAAATCGAGTGGGACGAAGCGATCAGCACCGCCGTCGGCTGGCTGCACGAACTGCACGAAACCGCCCCTCAGAAACTGGCGTTCTTCACGGGTCGCGACCAAAGCCAAAGCTTCACCTCGTTCTGGGCCCAGAATTTCGGCACACCAAACTATGCCGCGCATGGTGGGTTCTGTTCGGTCAACATGGCGGCAGGCGGAATCTATACGATGGGGGGTGCTTTCTGGGAATTCGGACAGCCCGACTGGGACCATACCAAACTGTTTATGCTGTTCGGGGTGGCCGAGGACCACGACAGCAACCCCATCAAGATGGGGATCGGCAAGATCAAGGCGCGCGGCGCACGCGTGATCGGCGTGAACCCGGTCCGCTCGGGGTACAACGCGGTTGCCGACGACTGGGTGGGGATAACTCCGGGCACCGACGGGCTTTTCATCCTGTCGCTGATCCATGTGCTGATGAAAGCCGGCAAGATCGATTTGGACTATCTTAGCCGCTATACCAACGCACCCGTTCTGGTGAATGCCCAGGAAGGCCCGGAAAAGGGTCTGTTTCTGCGCGACGTCGACGGCAAGCCGCTTGTGATCGACCGCATTACCGGGCAGCCTGCGGCATTCGACAAACCCGGCGTGCGCCCCGACCTGTCGGCGCAATACATACGCGATGGCGTCACCCACAGGCCGGTCTTCCACCTGATGGCCGAACGTTACCTCAGCGACGAATACGCGCCGGAAGCCGTTGCCGACACATGCGGCATCCCGGCCCAACGCATCCGGGCCATCGCCGCCGAACTGGCCCGCGTCGCCTTTGACGAGGCGTTCGAGCTGGACCAGGAATGGACAGACTTCCGCGGCGAGACGCACAGCAAAATGGTGGGGCGGCCGGTCAGTTTCCATGCCATGCGCGGCATTTCGGCCCATGCCAACGGGTTTCAGACCTGTCGTGCGCTGCACAGCCTGCAGATCCTGCTGGGCACGGTCGAAGTTCCCGGCGGCTTCCGGTTCAAACCGCCCTATCCCAAACCCGTCGAGGCCCACCCTACACCACATGGCGATCGCCGCCCCGGCCGACCGCTGGATGGTCCGCATCTTGGCTTTCCCCGCGGCCCCGAGGACCTTCTGCTGGACGACTGCGGCACGCCGCAGCGCATCGACAAGGCCTTCACTTGGGAAAACCCCATGTCAGCCCACGGGCTAATGCACATGGTGATATCGAATGCGGCGGCGGGTGATCCCTACAAGATCGACACGTTGTTCATGTACATGGCGAACATGTCGTGGAACTCGACCATGAACACCAGCGGCGTGATCGAGATGCTGACCCGCCGGAACGAAGACGGCAAATATGCCATCCCGCGCATCATCTACTCCGATGCCTATTCCTCGGAAATGGTAGCTTATGCCGACCTGATCCTGCCCGACACCACGTATCTCGAGCGTCACGACTGCATTTCGCTGCTCGACCGCCCGATCTGCGAGGCCGACGCCGCCGCCGACGCGATCCGCTGGCCGGTCATCGAACCCGACCGCGACGTGCGTGGCTTTCAATCGGTTCTGATCGAACTGGCCAACCGCATGAAACTGCCGGGCTTCACCAACGAGGATGGAAGCCCGAAATGGACCGACTATGCCGACTACATGGTCAACCACCAGCGCAAACCAGGCATCGGCCCGCTGGCCGGCTTCCGCGGCGCCGATGGCTCGCAGGTGGGGCGCGGCGATGTGAACCCCGACCAGCTGAACCGCTACATCGAAAACGGTGGGTTTTTCGTCGAGCACATTCCCGATGCGGCGCTCTACTACAAACCCTGGAACACTGCGTATCAGGACTGGGCGGTGGGAATGGGCCTGTATGACAGCCCTCAACCCTACCTGTTCCAACTCTATTCCGAGCCGATGCGCAAATTCCAGCTGGCCGCTGAAGGTCACGGCGACCGCCAGCCGCCCGACCACCTGCGCGACCAGATCAGACACAAAATGGATCCACTGCCCATCTGGTACGAAACCGACCAGACCGGCAACGATGGCTATACCATCAACGCCCTGACCCAGCGCCCGATGGCAATGTATCACAGCTGGGGCAGCCAGAACGCGTGGCTGCGCCAACTGCATGGACGCAACCCGCTTTATGTCCCCACCAAACTGATGCGGGAGCACGGGCTGAAAGACGGCGACTGGGCTCGCGTCACCTCCCCACACGGCGAAATCACTGTGCCGGTCATGGAGATGGCCGCGCTCAACGAAAACACCGTCTGGACATGGAACGCCATCGGCAAACGCAAGGGCGCCTGGGCCCTGCAGCCCGACGCGCCCGAGGCGAACAAGGGCTTCCTGCTCAACCACCTGATCCACGAACTGCTGCCGCCCAAGGGCGACGGCCTGCGCTGGGCAAATTCCGACCCGATCACGGGACAGGCCGCCTGGTTTGATCTGAAGGTCAAGATCGAAAAAGCCGAAGCACCGGCAGACGCCCAAAGCCAACCGGAATTCCCGCCAATCAAATCTCCGGTCGGCACCGGCCCCAGGGATCTTGCGTGGAAGGTCGGCAAATGACCCTGCCCCGTCCTTCATCTGGCCCGAAATATCCCGGGGGTGAATTGAGCCGCCAGGCTCAAGAGGGGGCTGGCACCCTCACCTATCCCGGCCCGGAACACGAGCAGACACTATGACCCAACTCCCCCAATCCACCGAACGAAAGATGGGCCTGGTCATCGACCTGGATACCTGCGTCGGCTGTCATGCCTGCGTGATCTCCTGCAAGGGCTGGAACACAGAGAACTACGGCGCCCCCCTGTCCGATCAGGACGCCTATGGCGCCAACTCCTCGGGCACCTTTCTGAACCGGGTACACTCCTACGAGGTGCAGCCGGCCGAAGGTGCCGCCCAGCTGGTCCATTTCCCGAAATCCTGCCTGCATTGCGAGGATGCACCCTGCGTCACCGTCTGCCCAACCGGCGCCAGCTACAAGCGGGTCGAGGACGGGATCGTGCTGGTCAATGAAAGCGACTGCATCGGTTGCGGCCTGTGCGCCTGGGCCTGCCCATATGGCGCGCGCGAACTGGACGCCGCAGAGGGCGTCATGAAGAAATGCACCCTGTGTGTCGATCGCATCTACAACGACAACCTGCCCGAGGAAGACCGCGTTCCCGCCTGCGTGCGGACCTGCCCCGCGGGCGCCCGTCATTTCGGCGACCTGGGCGACCCCGACAGCGCGGTCAGCCAACTGGTGGCCGAGCGCGGCGGCATGGATCTGATGCCTGAAATGGGCACCAAACCCATCAACAAATACCTGCCACCCCGCCCCAAGGACACGGTCGAAGACCAGATCGACATCCTGGCGCCCCTGCTGGCGCCGGTCGCCGACGAGCCGAAGGGCTTCCTTGGCTGGCTGGACAAGGCATTGGAGAAGCTCTGACATGCATCCCGCACCCTCTGTCATCGTGTTCACAACCCTGTCGGGGCTGGGCTTCGGCCTGATGTTTTTTCTGGGGCTGGGCTTGCCGAATGTCTCGGGTTGGGTGGCGTTCGTGTTCTTCGCCATCGCCTATGCGCTGGCGGTGGGCGGGCTTCTGGCCTCGACCTTTCACCTCGGCCATCCCGAACGCGCGCTCAAGGCGTTCACCCAATGGAAGACCAGTTGGCTCAGCCGCGAGGGCTGGTGCGCGGTTCTGGCCCTGATGGTCATGGGGCTCTATGCTATCGGCGTGATTTTCCTCGGCCAGCGTTGGGCCGGGCTGGGCCTGCTGGGATCGCTGCTGTCGCTGGCGACCGTATTCACGACTGCGATGATCTACACGCAGCTCAAGACGATCCCGCGCTGGAACATGAAGCTGACCCCGGCCATGTTTCTCAGTTTCAGCCTGGCGGGCGGGGCGCTTTTGGCGGGGCAGACGGCCCTGGCCATTCCACTGCTGCTGATCGCGGCCCTGATCCAGATCCTGTACTGGCGTCAGGGCGACCAGGCTTTCGCGAATGCGGGCACCACGCTCGCCACGGCCACCGGTCTGGGCGACCGCGGCACCGTGCGCGCCTTCGAGCCCCCACATACGGGCACCAACTATCTGCTGCGGGAGTTCGTGCACGTCGTCGGACGCAAACATGCCGAAAAGCTGCGGGTGATTTCCTTTGGTCTGGCCTTCGTGCTGCCCGTGCTTCTGCTGGCGCTACCGTTCAACCACCTGTTCGCCGCGCTGGCGGTGCTGTCGCACCTTGCTGGCGTGGCCGTTTCCCGATGGCTGTTCTTTGCCCAGGCCGAACATGTGGTCGGCCTGTACTACGGCAAGCGCTGACGAGAGACCCCCGGCCGCTCACTCCCGGAGGCAGGCGGGCGGACAGCCCGCGCCGGATCAGAGAAGGCCCGCGTGGCGCATCGCCGCGTCGATGGCCTGCTTTGTGCCGTCCTCCAGCGTCGTCAGCGGCGAGCGCACCTCTTCCGAGCACAGGCCCAGCTTGCTGAGGGCATATTTGGCACCGACAAGGCCGGGTTCGATGAAGATCGCCTCGTGCAGCGGCATCAGGCGGTCCTGGTACTCCAGCGCCGTGGCATAATCGCCCGCCAGTGTTGCCTGCTGGAACTCGGCACATAGTTTCGGCGCCACGTTCGCGGTGACCGAGATGCAGCCGACCCCGCCATGGGCGTTGAAGCCCAGCGCCGTCGCGTCCTCGCCCGACAGTTGGATGAAATCGGTACCGCAGGTGGCGCGCTGCTGGCTGACCCTGGCCAGATCGCCGGTGGCGTCCTTGACGCCGACGATCCGCGGCAGCTGGGCCAGTTCGCCCATCGTCTGCGGGGTCATGTCGATGACCGACCGGCCGGGGATGTTGTAGATGATGATCGGAATGTCGGCGCAGTCGTGCAAGGCGCGGAAATGGGTCAACAGCCCCCGTTGGGTGGGCTTGTTGTAATAGGGCGTCACGACCAAAGCGGCATCGGCGCCGACCTTCTGCGCGAATCGCACGAACCGGATCGCCTCGACCGTGTTGTTCGACCCGGCCCCGGCAATTACCGGCACGCGCCCCGCGGCGGCCTTGACCACCTCGGCCACCACGGTTTCGTGTTCCTCGTGGCTCAGCGTCGGGCTCTCGCCGGTCGTGCCCACCGGCACCAGACCGGTCGACCCTTCGGCAATCTGCCATTCCACCAATTGTTTGAGCGTATCCAGGTCCAACTCGCCGTTGCGGAACGGGGTGACAAGAGCTGGCATCGAGCCTTTGAACATGGAACGCTCCTTGAGGTTCAATCGTGTGATGTGCGTCGCGGGCCGATACGAATTTAGGTTTCTTGAGTTGATCCCGGCGGCGCAAGGTTTATCCTGAATGGCTGTATCCACGGTTGGTCGGGAAATGCAAGGGATGACACGGATTCTGGCGCTGATTGCCACGGCGATTCTGGCGATGACGATGCAGATCGGAAACGCGCGCGCCGACAGCGTGGCCGACCTGCGGGCCGGACTGGCGGAAATGCGTGCCGGAGATTGGAACGAAGCCCTACGCGTCGCAGGCGCGCGCGGCTCGGTTTCGCGCGACATCATCGTGTGGCACTGGCTGCGCCAGGGATTCGGCAGTTCGGGCGACGTTCTGGTATTTCTTGACCGGCGACCCGACTGGCCCGGACTGGCCTGGTTGCGCCGCAAAAGCGAGCCGACCTTCACCGGCGCCGACCCCGACCGGGTTCTTAAATTCTACCGGGACACCCCTCCGCAAACGGCCGAAGGCGCCCTGAACCATGCCATCGCATTGATGGCGAAGGGACGGGTCGGCGACGCGCAGGCCGATATCGTGACTGCGTGGCGCACCATGCCGATGGGAGAGGGCCTGCAAAAGGACTACGTTGAAAACTTCGGTAAACTGCTGAAACCGCATCATCAGGCCCGGCTGGACCGGATGCTGTGGGACGGGCACCTGATCAGCGCGGCTCAGATGCTGCCGCTTGTGGGCAGCGACTATCGCAAACTGGCCGAGGCCCGGATCGCGCTGCAAAAGCGCGCGCCCGGCGTGGATGCCAAGATCGCCGCGGTGCCCAAAGCGCTGGCCGATGATCCGGGGCTGGCCTTCGACCGTTTCGTATGGCGTGACCGCAAGGAACTGGACGACAGCGCCATCGACCTGATGCTGGCCCGCTCGACCAGCCCCGAGACCTTGGGCGAGCCCGACAAATGGGCCGAGGGGCGGCGCCGGCTGGCGCGGCTGGAGATGCGTCAGGGCGATGCGAACCGCGCCTATGCCATTGCCGCCAACCACCACATGACCCCCGAGATGGGCTATGGCTATGCCGACCTCGAGTGGCTGTCGGGGTTTCTGGCCCTGCGCAGGCTGAACGATCCCTACACGGCGGTGCGGCATTTCCGGAATTTCCTCGGCGCGGTTCAATCCCCGATCTCGATGGGTCGGGGCGGGTATTGGCTGGGCCGGGCCTATGCCGCGCAGGGCAACGCCGAGAAAGCCTATGAAGCCTTTGCCCTGGGGGCGGACTATCAGACGTCGTTCTACGGGCTGCTGGCGGCCGAACAAATCGGCCGCCCGTTCGACGACGATCTGGCCAACCCGCGCCGGGCGCCACATTGGAAACAGGCCGATTTTGCGAATTCCAGCGTTCTGCAGGCCGGGTTGCTGCTGCTGCGCGCGGGCGAACGCGACCTTGCCGAACGGTTCCTGACCCATCTGGTCGAGGGGCTGGACCCGGTACAGGCCGGCCAATTGGGCGACCTGGCTATCGAGTTGAACGAGCCGCACCTGGCCGTGATGATCGCCAAGCGCGCGGCGACCGAAGGGGTCGTTCTGCCCGCGGCCTATTACCCGATGCACCCCGTGGCCGACATGCGCCTGCCGATGGCCGAAGAGATGGTTCTGGCCATCGCCCGCCGAGAAAGCGAGTTCGACCCGGTAGTGGTCAGCGGCGCGGGTGCGCGCGGCCTGATGCAGGTGATGCCCGCCACCGCCAAGCTGGTGGCGCAGGAATTGGGCATTCTAAGCGGGCACAAGACCCCTCGGCTGACCGCAGACTGGCAGTACAACGCCAAGCTGGGGGCCAATTACCTTGCCAAATTGGCGGCCGATTTCGACGGAAACGTCGTGATGATGGCCGCCGGCTACAATGCCGGACCGAACCGGCCGATCTCGTGGAGGGAACGCTACGGCGACCCGTTGCGCGGTGAGGTGGACATGATCGACTGGATCGAGACCATCCCGTTTTCCGAGACCCGCAACTATGTGATGCGGGTAACGGAAAGCCTGCCCGTCTATCGCGCGCGGCTGGGCAAGCCGGCGCTGCCTATCCCGTTTTCGAGGGAACTGAACGGATCAACCCTGGCGGCGTTCGCGCCATAGGGTGAACAGCCCCGCGGCCACCACCAGCGCAGCGCCCGCCACCACGGCAGGGCGCAGGGTTTCGTCAAAGATCGTGATCCCCAGGATGGCGCTCCACATCAGGTGGAAATAGGCAAAGGGCTGCACCGCGCTGGCCTCGGCCATCTCATAGCACTTGATCAGCAGCCAGTGCCCCAGAACCCCGGTCACGCACAGCAGGCCCATCCACAGCCAGTCGCGCGGCACCATCGGCTCCCAGAACCACAGGCCGATCGCGGTCATGAACACGGCGCCCACCACGCCGGTCCAAAAAAAACTGGTGGCGGTGCTGTCCTGACGCGCCACATAGCGCGTCAGCAACCCGTAAACCGCGAACATCAACGCCGAGATCAGCGGGATTACCGCCCAAGGGTTGAACACGCCCATCCCCGGCTGAAGGATGATCAGAACGCCGATGCACCCCACCCCGATCGCGGCCCACCGGCGCCAGCCGACCGTCTCGCCCAGAACCGGCCCGCTGAGCGCGGCCACCAGAAGCGGATAGCAGATGAACACCGCCTGGCTTTCGATCAGACCTAGGATGGTGAACCCATAGACCGCCACGCAGATCTCGCCCGCCAGCAGCAGGCCGCGCAGGATCTGCAACCCCGGCTGCTGGGTCCGCGCCGCAGCGGCCAGACCGCCCGGCGCCCGCGCCGCAAGCGCCAGCACGAAAAGCGCGAAGAACCAGTATCGGATCATCACCACCATGTAGGTGTTGTAGGTGCCCGCCAGGTGACGCGAGATCCCGTCCTGCAGGGCAAACACGATGGTCGCGCCGACCATCAGGGCAATGCCGGCCTTCACGTTGTTCTGCTGGCTCATGGCTTGACCGCCCGGGTCATGTGCCGCTTGCGGCCGTAGCCCGGTGCGCGGGCAACCTCGAACCCGGCCTCCTGCAGGCCGCGGCGCACGAATCCGGCCGCCGTGTAGGTGGCCGCCGTGCCGCCGGGGGCAGTGTGATCGGCCACCTGCCGCATCAGGTCTGGCTGCCACAACTCGGGGTTCTTGGCCGGTGAAAACCCATCGAGAAACCACGCATCCGCCTGGCCGGCCCAACCCGGAAGCGTCTCGCGGGCATCCCCTTCGATCACCGTCAGGCGCAACGACCCCAGATCACAGGTCCCGCCCTGCCACGCGTCCAGAAACCGGCCTGCCCAGGGCGAGATCCGGGGAAAAGCCGCCAGCGCGCGCGCCATGTCGGACGGGTCCATCGGAAACGCCTCGAAACTGGTGAAGGTCAGCGGGCCGCTCTGCCCCGAGGTCTCCCACGCGGCCCAGGCCGTCAGCATGTTCAGCCCGGTGCCAAAGCCCAGCTCAGCGATGTGAAAGCCGGGGGCGAACCGGGCCGGCAGGTCATTGCCCGCCAGAAAGACGTGGCGGGTCTCCTCCAGCCCGTTTTGCAGGCTGAAATAAGGGTCGTCGAACCGGTTCGACACCGGGATGGTTTCGTCCGTCCACGACAATTCGGCGCGCTGGTCTGCCATTAGGGAATCCTGTAGCTAGGCGGCGCGACACTGAACAAGGGAAAGAGGTTTGGCAATGGTCGATGTTACGATCCGCGGCGCCGGGATTTTCGGCCTGTCCATCGCCTGGACCTGCGCCCGGCGTGGTGCCAGGGTTCAGGTCGTTGACCCGTTCGGCCCGGGCGCCGGCTCCAGCGGCGGGCTGGTTGGGGCGCTGGCGCCGCATGTGCCGGAAAACTGGAACGACAAGAAGGCGTTTCAGTTCGAAAGCCTGCTGATGGCCGAACCCTTCTGGACACAAGTCGAGGCCACCGGCGGCGTGTCGCCCGGCTACGCCCGGTTGGGGCGGCTGCAGCCGATCGCCGATCAGCGCGGGCTGGACCTGGCGCATCAACGCGCCGAGACCGCCCGCAGCCTGTGGCAGGGCCGCGCCGATTGGACGGTGCGGCGGGTCGAGGAGGTCGGCGCCTGGTGCCCGCCCAGCCCCACTGGATTTGTCATTCACGACACGCTCAGCGCGCGGATGCACCCGCGCCGGGCCTGTGCCGCGCTGGTGGCCGCCCTGGCCACGATGGGGGTCGAGGTCGCTGCCGAAGCGCCCGACCGGGGCCGGGTGATCCATGCCACCGGCGTGGCCGGGCTGCTTGAGCTGTCGCGGGCCTTCGGCAGGACCGTCGGCAGCGGCGTCAAGGGGCAGGCGGCCTTGCTGCGCTTCAACGCGGGCGACGTGCCGCAGCTGTTTGCCGATGCGATCCACATCGTGCCCCATGCCGACGGGACGCTGGCAATCGGATCGACGTCCGAGCGCGACTATGATGACCCCACCAGCACCGATGCTGCCCTGGACGACGTGATCGAACGCGCCCTGCGCGCGGTGCCGGTGCTGCACGGGGCCGAGGTGATCGAACGCTGGGCCGGTGTGCGCCCCCGCAGCAAAAGCCGCGCGCCGATGCTGGGCGCGCATCCACTGCACAAGGGTCAGTTCATCGCCAATGGCGGGTTCAAGATCGGGTTCGGCATGGCCCCCAAAGTGGCCCAAGTCATGGCCGATCTGGTTCTGGAAGACCGCGACACCATCCCCGAGGGTTTCCGACCCGACGCGTCACTCTGACTGCGCGACGGCGCAGGCCTGCATGCACTGCCGCCCGTCCGGCCCGCGCACCCAGAGGTCATTCCCGTTGCGGCACAAATTTGCCGGTTCGAAATGCATCAGCGGCGACGAGGCCCGAAACGAGAACTCGGCCAGCGGCCCCAGCAGATCGGTCGCCAGCAGCATCAGATGCTGCGCCAGCAACGGGCCATGCACGACCAGCCCGTCATAGCCTTCGACATCGCGGGCATAGTCCAGATCATAGTGAATGCGGTGGCCATTGAAGGTGAGCGCCGAGTAGCGGAACAGCAGCGTCGAATCGAACGTGACGGTGCGCGCATCGGTCTCGTCGGTCCGCGCGACAGGCGGAATCGGCTTACGCGCATCCGCTGCGGGGTCCTGGCGATAGACCAGATCCTGCCATTCGGTCAGGCACAGGGTTCCGCCCTGACGGATCTCGTGGCGCAGGGTGACGAAGCCCAAAGGCCCGGTGCGTCCAGTTTTCGTGGTGGCCTGCTCAAGCACCGAGCGGCGCTCGGCCATGACGCCTGCTCGCAGCGGCGAGTGGAAACGCAGCCGCCCGCCCGCCCACATCCGGCGCGGCAGCCCAAGGTCGGGGATCAGCCCATCCCCTACGGCCGGGTGCCCGTCGCGCCCAAGCTCGGCCGGCGGGCGCGGGGACCAGAAATACAGCTGGTGAAAGAAGGGCGGCAGTGCTGAGCCGGCCTCGATCGATGCGGTTTGACCCAACGCAATCTGCAAGGCCGCAGCGCGGGCAGGGTCCATCACGTCGGTTCGGGTTTCGGCGGAACGGTCGGTCATGGCGGCACCCTAGGCCGCGCCCATCCGGCCGGCAAGATGGCCCATCGGCCTAAAACCCGGCTTCGGCCCGCAACTTCTGCATCAACTCGCGCAGCGTCGCCTCGTATCGGTCGCTGATCAGTCGTCCCTGATCGTCGAATTCGTTCGAACTGTCGGCCAGGTGCAGTTCCGGCCCTGCCAGAACGCGCGGCTGAAACGGCACCATGAACGCCCGCAGGATCATCTGCGCCCGTTCGCCCCCGGCCCGGCCTGCCGCCGCCGACATCACCGCCACAGGCTTGTCGGCCCAGGGCCGCCCCTTGGTGCGGCTGACCCAATCCAGCGCGTTCTTCAGCACGCCCGACGGCCCCTTGTTGTATTCGGGCGTCGAGATGACCACCGCATGCGCCTGGGTGATCTGATCCGCCAGCAATTGCACCTTGTCCGGTATCCCGGCGCTGTCTTCGAGGTCGCCATCATAGAGCGGCAGGTTCAGATCAGCCTCGATGAACGTGCCAGGATTGAACAGCCGGGCGGCCTCTCGCAGCAGCCTGCGGTTCGTGGCGTTCTGCCGCAACGAGCCGGACAGGCCCAGAAGGATAGGGTCGGACATGGGGAAACTCCATCATCGTGTCTGGTTGCAGTTTAGCCGTTCCAGCCGCTAACCATAGCGCGCTTGACGCGCAGTCAATGTGCAAAAAGAAGGGGTCGCGCGCCGCGACCCCATCGTGTTGTCTGTCGCGTGTCAGGCGTTCCCGCTGGGCACGATCACGATCTCGACCCGTCGGTTCTGTGCCTTGCCCTCGGGCGTCAGGTTCGAGGCGATCGGCTGATTTTCACCCCGCCCGATGGTCGTGATGCGCGCATAGCTGACCCCGTTGGCCTGCAGGATGTCGGCGACCGCATTGGCGCGACGTTCCGACAGGGCCTGGTTGTAGCCCGCATCGCCGTCGCTGTCGGTATGGCCGATGATCTGCACATTGGACTTGGGGTAATTCACAAGGTTCTGACCGACCCGCACCAGGTCGGCCCGCAGCGCCGGACGGACAGTGGCGCTGTCGGTGTCGAAGGTGATGTCGTTGGGCACGGTGACGATCAGCCGGTCACCGGCATTCACGATGGTGATGCCGTCATTGGCCAGTTGCTGGCGCAGCTCGGCGGCCTGTTTGTCCAACTGGTTGCCGATCAACCCGCCCCCAGCAGCACCGATGGCCGCCCCGGCCAACGCGCCCAGTCCGGGGTTGGAATCATTGGCGATGGCCCCCACACCAGCCCCGATCAGGCCACCCAGAATGGCGCCCTGCTTGGTGTTCTGGTTCGGGTCGTCCTGCACTCGCAGGGTACCCGGATCGGTACACGCGCCCAGAATAAGGGCAGCGCTCAGTCCCAGCGGCAGCGCGAATCTGGAAATCGTCATGGAATCACCTTCTGCTCCTGTACCCGTTTTTCGGGCTACTTCGTTGACGACATTTTATCATGCCAGCAGCAATACGGCTCAAGCGACAAAATGGCGAGATCGGCGAATACCTGCCCGCCGGGGCAAAGAGGGTCAGAAATCGGGCGCGGAGCGGAATTTCATCGACACGCCATCCTCGGGGTGTTTGACGCGCAACTCCTCGGAATGCAGCATCAGGCGCGGAAAATTCCGCGCGGGCCCTTCGGCATAGAACGGATCGCCCAGAATCGGATGGCCAAGCGCCTGCATGTGGACCCGCAGCTGGTGCGAGCGCCCGGTCTTGGGATACAGGCGGATGCGGGTCGTGTCGCCGTCGTGCCGGACCACGCGCCAATCGGTCACCGCAGGCTTGCCGGTTTCGTGGCAGACCATCTGCCGCGGACGGTTCGGCCAATCCACGATCAATGGCAGATCGACGGTTCCGGTCTTGGGTTCGACCCGCCCCCAGACCCGCGCGATATAGGTCTTGCGGGTCTGCCGGTTCTCGAACTGCTGGCCCAGGTATTTCTGCGCATGCGGCGTCTGGGCAAAGATCATAACCCCCGATGTGTCGCGGTCCAGCCGATGCACCAGCAGCGCCTGGGGAAAGGCCGCCTGAACGCGGGTCAGGAGGCAATCGGCCAGATGCGCCCCCCGCCCGGGCACCGACAGCAAACCCGCCGGTTTGTTCACGACGATTACCTGCGCGTCCTCGTGCAGCACGTCCAGCGGGGTTTGGGGCGGATCATAGGTATCGCTCATGCGCGCTGCCTATCGCAGGGCGCGGGTTCTCGCAACGTCGTCCTTGCGATAAGGGTGCCGTTCGCGCAACTCTCACCCCCCAAGCGGAGGAGACGAGATGCACCCAACGATCGAACGCATACAGGAGGTGGTTGCCAAGGGCGACGAGAGCCTGATCCACGAGTTGTTGGCCGAAGATGTACGGTTCATGCCGCCGACCTACTACAGCACCTGGACCGGACGCGCGCCGGTGGCGGCGGTGCTGGCCCATGTAGGCCAGGTGTTTTCCCAGTTCCGCTATCGCCGGATCATGGGCGCGGGCAAGGACTGGGCGCTGGAGTTTCAGTGCAAGGTCGGCGATCTGGACGCGGTGGGCGTGGACCTGATCACTCTGAACGACGACGGGCTTATCCAGACCTTCGAGGTAGTCATGCGCCCCTACAAGACCATCGGCGCGCTGCGCGAGGCGATGATGGCGCGCGTGATGACCGACGCCCGTTTCCTGGAATTCAAGTCAGCGTTGGGCTGACCATGGCTGCCCCCGTCGGTGTGGACCAGATCGCCCGACTGCCTCTGCTTCCGCTGCTGGCGGTGCAGGCCTTACTGGTGCGCCAACGCGCGCTGCGACTGCCCGAGCCTCTGGGTCGGCGCGAGGGGCGTCATGGAAAAGGCCCCCGGCTACGCCTGCTGATTGCCGGCGACAGCTCGGCGGCGGGCGTAGGCGCCGGCACCCAGGATCAGGCGCTCTCGGGGCAATTGATCCGCCAGCTTGCACCGCATTTCAGCGTCGAGTGGCGCCTGATCGCGACCACCGGTCACACCACGCGGGACACGATCGAGGCACTGAGTGACATGACCGATACCTTCGACGTTGCCGTCACCGCGCTTGGGGTGAATGACGTGACCCGTGGTGCGACGGTCAAACAGTTCCAGAAACACCAATTCGATCTGTTTGACTGCCTCACCCGCGACCTGGGTGTCCGTCGTATCATCGCAACCAGCGTCCCACAGATGGAGCGGTTTCCGGCCTTGCCGCAGCCTTTGGCCTGGGTGTTGGGCCGACAAGCGGCGCGTCTGGACACCGGATTGCAAAAGGCCATGAGCCGGTATCCGCAAGCGCGACACCTGGCCCTGAACCTGCCGGACGATCCGGCCCTGGCGGCACCGGACGGGTACCACCCCAGCCCCAAGGCCTATGCTCTCTGGGCGCAGCAAGTGGCTCGGTTGATCCTCGATCAGGCCTGACCGCGCACCTGCCGGATCATCGGCAGTGAATACACCACCAGCGCCGACCAGATCAGCGGAAATGCAATCATCCGTCCCCGGTCGACCTGCTCGCCGAAAACGGTGATCGCGGTGATGAAGATCATCGTTGGCGCGATGTACTGAAGGATGCCCATGGTCGACAGCCGCACCATCTTGGCCCCGTTGGCATAGACCAGCAGAGGCACCGCCGTGACGATTCCTGCGCCCGCCAGAAGCAAAGTGTCGCTGGCCACCAAACCAAAATGCCCTTCGCCCATGGCACCCAGCCAGGTCACATAGGCCAGCGCCGGCACCAACAGGATCAGCACCTCGAGCAGAAAACCCTGGTTCGGCCCGATGGGCAGAGACCGCTTGAAAAAGGCATAAAACCCCCAGCTGATCATCAGACCCAAGGCGGCCCAAGGCAGGCGCCCGGCCTCGAGGATAAGAACCAGCACGCCCAGGGCCGCCAGACCAACAGCGATCTTTTGAGTGCGCGTCAAAGATTCCCGCAACAGGATCGCCCCCAGCGCAATGCTGAACAGTGGGTTGATGTAGTACCCCAGCGCCGCATCCAAAGCGTTGCCGCTGGCAATGGCCCAGACATAGATAGCCCAGTTCACCGAGATCAGCGCAGCAGTCAGGCAAGCCATTCCCAGCATGCCCGGATCACGCAGAGCAGCCTTCAGATCGCCAGTCCGGCCCAGCGCGATCAGCAGCAGCCCCGCAACAGGCACCGACCAAATAATCCGATGGGCCACCACTTCGACCGGAGAAATATGCGCCATGGCCTTCATGTAAAGCGGCAGGAACCCCCACAGCAGATAGGCCGTGACGGCGAGGGCCAGCCCCTTGGGCGTGTCCCCGGAGTCGGTGGTGAATGCGGGCTGCGCCATGCAGGTTCTCCGAGCGTTGTACCCGGTTCATATGGCAGGTTGCGCCGCGAAGGGAATACGGATTTCTGTTGCGTCGGCCATCACGGGTCTTGATCGGACACGACACGTCCCGCCTTGGTTGAAGAATATTTTGCGAGGCTCTGCCTCGCGCTCCGGGATATTTGGGGCCAGATGAAGAAGGGGAGAGCCCACTTCATCTGGCTGAAAATATCCCGGGGGAGACGCCGAAGGCGGCGGGGGCAGAGCCCCCACCAATCCGGCAGGTCACACCTTCACCCGTTCGGATTTCGGGTCATACATCGGCTTGAGCGACGCCTCGGCCCGGACTTTCGTTCCGCACACGTCGATCTCGTAGGTCGAAGCCAGCACGTCGGCTGCCTTTTCCCCCTCGCAGGGCACGTAGCCCAAACCAATGGCGCTACCCAGCGTGTGGCCATAATTGCCCGAGCTGAGATAGCCCACATACTCGCCATCCCGGATGATCGGTTCGTTGTGGAAAAGCAGCGGCTCGGGATCGGTCAGGCGGAATTGCACCAGGCGCGATTTCGGGCCGCTTTCCTTGCGGGCGATCACCGCTTCGCGGCCGATGAAGTTACAACCCTTGTCCACCTTGACGGCAAAGCCAAGCCCGGCATCCACCACGTGATCCTCGCAGGTGATGTCGTGGCCGAAATGGCGGTAACCCTTTTCGATCCGGCAGCTGTCCATCATGTGCATGCCGCACAGCTTCAGCGCCATCTCCTGCCCCGCTTCGTGCAGCGTTTCAAAGACGTGGCCCGCCATGTCGGACGAGACGTAGATCTCCCAGCCCAGCTCGCCCACATAGGTGACGCGGTGGGCGCGGGCGAGGCCCATGCCGATCTCAATCTCCTGCGCGGTGCCGAAGGGGTTTGCCGCGTTCGAGAAGTCGTCGGGCGATACCTTTTCCAGCAAGGCCCGTGAATTCGGCCCCATCACCGCCAGAACGCCTTCGGCCGCGGTGACATCGGTGATGACCACGTTGTAGTTCCCTGCGTGGCGCATCATCCACGTCTGGTCCGCCAGACGCGTCGCCGCCGGGGTGACCACCAGATAGGCTTTCTCGGAAAGGCGGGTGACGGTCACGTCGGCCTCGATCCCGCCGCGGCGGTTGAGAAACTGGGTATAGACGATCTTGCCCACGGGCACCGCATAGTCGCCGCCGCCGACATAGTTCAGGAACTTTTCGGCATCAGGGCCTTCGACCCGGATCTTGCCGAAGGAGGACATGTCGTACATGCCCACGTTCTCGCGCACCGCACGGTGTTCGGCGGCCGAATTCTCGAACCAGTTTTGGCGCTTCCAGCTGTAGCGGTATTCGCGCTCCTGCCCTTCGTTCGCGAACCAGTTGGCGCGCTCCCACCCGGCCAGTTCACCGAACACTGCCCCGTGTTCTTTCAGGTGGTGGTGGAACGGCGTCCGGCGCACACCGCGCGCTGTGGCCTTCTGACGATAGGGGTAGTGGTCGGCATAAAGCAGACCCAGCGTTTCCTTCGAGCGTTCGAACAGGTATTTCCTGTTGCCCTGGAAGGGCTGCATCCGGCTGATGTCCACATCGCCCAAGTCAAAAGGTTTCTCGCCGCTGTCCATCCATTCGGCCAGCGCCATGCCCGCGCCGCCCGCCGATTGGATCCCGATCGAGTTGAAGCCGGCGGCGACCCAGACATTGTCCATCTCGGGCGCAAGGCCCAAGTGATAGGCATCGTCGGGCGTGAAGCTCTCGGGGCCGTTGAAGAAGGTGTGGATCCCCGCCTCGGCCAGCATCGGCATGCGGTTGCAGGCGGCCTCGAGGATCGGTTCAAAATGGTCAAAATCCTCGGGCAGCTGGTCGAACTCGAAACTGTCGGGGATGCCGTCCATCGCCCAGGGCTTGGCGCTGGGCTCGAAGGCGCCCAGCAGGATTTTCCCGGCGTCTTCCTTGTAATAGGCGCATTCGTCCGGCACCCTCAGCACCGGAAGCTGGGTCAGGCCCTCGATATTCTCGGTCACGATGTAGAAATGTTCGCAGGCGTGCAGCGGCACGTTCACGCCCGCCATGCGGCCGACCTCATGCCCCCACATGCCGGCGCAGTTGACCACCATGTCACACTCGATATGGCCCGAGGCGCTGCCATCATCAGCCACCCAGTCCACACCCGTAACGCGGCGGCCCTGTTTGGCGATGTCGGTGACCTTTACCCGCTCTTTGACGATGGCGCCGCGCTGACGCGCGCCCTTGGCCAGCGCCAGCGCGATGTTGGCCGGGTCGCCCTGCCCGTCCAGCGGCAGATAGACCGCACCCTTGACCCCATCCAGATTGAGATGCGGATACAGTTCGGCCACCCGCTCGTTCGAGATCTCCTCGACCTCGACTCCGAAGGCGCGGGCCATTGCGGCCTGGCGATAGATCTCCTCCCTGCGCTCCTCCGTCAGCGCCACGGTGATCGAGCCGCAGCGTTTGAAGCCGGTGGCGACGCCGGTTTCCTCTTCGAGTGAGCCGTAGAGTTCCTGGCTGTATTTCGCCAGCTTGGTCATGTTGGCGGTGGCGCGCAGCTGGGCGATCAGGCCCGCCGCGTGCCATGTGGTGCCGCTGGTCAACTGCTTGCGTTCCAGCAGCACCACGTCTTTCCACCCTTTCTTGGTCAGGTGATAGGCGACCGAGCATCCGATCACGCCGCCGCCGATGATGACCACGCGGGCCTTGCTGGGAAGATCAACCATTCCGATGTCTCCGAATCTTGGGTCTTGCGCGAAGTCTGCCACGGGAAGGCGGCAGGAAATCCATCAAAAACGTCACGAAACCGGCGATAATCACCGTGAGCCGGGCGTGCGCCTCTGACGGCGCATGACGAAGGGGGTAACGCCGTAGACGCTTTTGTAGATGGTCGAGAACCCGTTCGGGAACCCGCAGGCCAGCCCGATCTCGCGCACGCTCATGGTGGTGTTCAGCAGCAGGTTGTTGGCCTTGGCCAGCCGCATTTCGCGATAGAATCCGTTGGGCGTGGCGCCGAGATAGGTCTTGAACTTGCGCTCCAGCGAGCGGTTCGACAGGCCGAGGGCCGCGACGATCTCGTTGATCGGCACCGGGTCTTCGATATTGGCCTGCATGATCTTGATGCACTGGTCCAGCTTGTCGTCGCCGGTGGTGGTCGCCTTGACGCCCGAGAAGGGCTGCATCGAGCCGAAATCGCGGATGTTTTCATGCAGCATGATGTCGGCGACGGTCATCTTGGCCGCGCCCGAGACATGCCGGCCGATCAGCGCCAGCGTCACATCCACGGTCGCGCCCATTCCGGCGCAGGTGACGACGGGGCCATGTTCCGTCGCGATCGAGAACTTGGCGTTGAATCCCGCCCCGCGTTCGCGCAGGAACGAGGCGTTTTCCCAATGCGTCGCGTGATCCTCGGCGCCCTTGTCCTTGATGTAGCGGCTGGCGGCCTCGGCCAGCAGAAAGACCTGCGCGCCGCGGTGGGTATAGTCCGAGATCACCCGCGCCAGCGACAGGTCGGGGTGGTCCGGGTCGGTGTTGCCGATGACGAAGAGGTAATCCGCAGTGGGCTGCCGGATCACCGGCTCGGTCTCGACATAAGCCCCGGCGCGGCAGGCGATCGTGCCGCCCCTGAGCGAGCGGTAGGTATAGGTGAAGGGCGGCACCGGGCAGACCCGGTTGGCGATACGCAGCACGTCGGCCACCCCGGCCAGTTCAGTCAGCACGAACCCGTCGGCGACGAGGATGTCCACCTGCCATTGCCGTTCGGGAAAGGGTGCCGTCCGCTCTGCCAAGCCTTCCCCCTCAGACGATCCGGTGACCCGCCGCGCGCAGGTGGCCCGCCAGTGCCTCGATGTGATCGGGGCCGACCTCGCAGCAGCCGCCGACGATCGTGGCCCCCTGCGCGACCCAGCCCATCGCGTGATCGGCGTAGGCCTCTGGGCCCAGATCCTGCCGCTGTTCCAGCGCGTCCACGGTGGGCGCGTCCTGAAGGAACCCCTCGGAGATGCGGGTGAAGCCGTTGGCATAGGCGCCGAAGGGCCGCCCGAAGCCCTTGATGATCTCGAGCGCCGCCGGGATCGCCTCGGGGCGCGAGCAGTTGATCAGAACCGCCTCGGGGTCGTAGCGGTCCACCAGGGGCGCGATGTCGGCCAAGGGCTCGCCCGAGCGCAGGCGGGTGCCGTCGTCATCCATCACGGTCAGCGCCAGCCAGACCGGCTTGCCGCAGCCTTCGGTGCCGCGCAGCGCGCCCTCGGCCTCCTGCACTGACGAGACGGTTTCAATCAGAAACAGATCGATACGATCGGCCATCATCTGCACGATCTCGCGGAATTTTTCCGCCGCCTCGGCCGGGTCGGGGTTCAGATCTGGGCGGTACGAGGCCAGCAAAGGGCCGAGAGAGCCCGCGATGCGGCCCTGCGGGAACCCGGCGCGGGCGCGTTCGGCTTGGGCCAGCGCGGTGTCGATCAAGGCGGGCAGCTGGTCTTCCATGTCCACCCTCACAAGGCGCGAGCGGTGCAGGGCGTAGGTGTTGGTGGTCGCGATGGTGGCGCCGCGCCGGAAATAGTCGGCATGGACTTCGCCCACAAGGTCGGGGTGGTCGATCATCACCCGCGTGGACCAGAGCGGCGTCGCCCGGTCGCCGCTGCGTTTCACCAGTTCCTGCCCGATCGAGCCATCCAGAAGCGTGATATCGGTCATGCGCACCTCGTTAAGGGATCAGAACCAGTTTGCCGGGAAAGGCCTTGGACTGGAAATCCTCCTGCGCCTCGGCGATGTCACGCAGGGGGTAGGTCTTCGACACCAGCGGCCGGATCCGGCCTGCGTTGATCATCTCGACCAGCCGGCCAAAGACCTCGAAGGCCTGATGGGTGCAGCCGTGGATGGTGATGTCGCGCAGATAGATCTCGCGCAGGTCGGCCTGCACGATCGGCCCGGCGATGGCGCCGGACACAGCATAGTGACCGCCCGGTTTCAGCGCCCGGATCAGGCCGGGAAAGGCCGGGCCGCCGACCACGTCGATCACCACGTCGAACGCGTCGCGCGGCAGCGGTGCGTCGCGCTCGAAGGTTTCCGAAGCGCCCTGCGCCCGGACGGTATCCGCCTTGGCCGCGCTGGTGACGCCCGCGACCGAGGCCCCGCGCAGGGCGGCCAGCTGCACCGCCGCCAGCCCGACGCCGCCCGAAGCGCCGGTGATCAGCACCTTGTGCCCGGCGGTCACGCCCGCGCGGGTCAGCAGGTTTTCGGCCGTGCCGAACGCGCAAGGGATGGCGGCGATTTCCACGTCCGACAGGGGCGAGGCGGTGACGTCATAGAGGTCGTCGGCCTCGAGCAGGCAATACTGCGCAAAGGCTCCGTCGATTTCCGAGCCCAGCGCGATGAAGCCTGTCGGGTTGCCCGGCCTAGGACGCGGCAGGTTGATCGGGCAGGTCACGCGCTGGCCCGGTTTGAAGCCAGCACCGGGGCCGACCTGTTCGACGATGCCGCACAGGTCGCCGCCCTGAATGCGCGGGAACGAAAGGGCGCCGCCCCAGCCTCCGGCCTCGACATCATGATCGACCGCATCTGTTGCCCCAGTGACCTCTGGCGCATACCAGCCGATGCGGGTGTTGATGTCGGTGTTGTTGACGCCGGCCGCGGCTACGCGGACCAGCACCTGCCCCGGCCCTGGGACCGGAACAGGGATGTCTTCGCGCCATTCGAGCGCCTCGGGCCCGCCGTGCCGGGTCAGATAGACACCCTGCATGGTCTTGCTCATTGGTCTTGTCCTTTCGACAACGGCGGGCCGGGCCAGAGGTCAGGCTCGCAGGCGTTCGTTTTCGGGGTCCCAGAGGGGTTTGTCCTCTTGAACCACGGCGCGACACTTCTCGCCATAGATTTCGACCTGAAGCTCGGTGCCCGGCACCGCCAGATCGCTGCGGACCATGCCCAGCGCGATCGAGGCGTTCACGCGATAGCCCCAGTCGCCCGAGGTGGTCTCGCCCACGATCTCGCCATCCTTCCAGATGCAGGACATGTAGGGCGCGTCGCAGTCTCCGGCCTCGACGATCAGGGTGACGAAGCGTTTCTTGACGCCCTGCTGCTTTTCCGCCAGCAACGCGGCCTTGCCCGGGAAATCCTGCGGCTTGTCGAACTTGATGAAACGTTCAAGCCCACCTTCGAGCAGCGAGTAGTCGGTACTGAGATCGCCCTTCCACGCGCGATACCCCTTTTCGATGCGCAGGCTGTTCAACGCATACATGCCGAACGGCTTGGCCCCCGCGGCGAGGATCGCGTCATAGATCGCGGGCATGTGCTCGTTGAGGACATGCACCTCCCAGCCCAACTCACCGGCGAAGGACACGCGGATCAGGTGGGCGGGTTGCCCGGCCACGGTGGCGGCCTGATGGGTCAGCCAGCCCAGCGAGAGGTCGGCATCGGTCAGGCCCGACAGGATCTGTCGCGATTTTGGCCCGGTCACAATCAACGTGTCGCGGGTGGTGGTCACGTCCTCGACCGTGACGCCCGCGGGCATCGCGTTCCTCAGGATGTCGCGGTCGTGCCATTGCGCGGTGGCGGCGGTGATCATCACGAAGTCATCCTCGCCCAGACGCATGCAGGACATCTCGGTCAGGATGCGGCCGCGATTGTCGGCGATGTAGACCAGGTTGATCCGCCCCACCTTGGGCAGGCCGCCGGTGATCAGCCCGCGCAGCGCCTCGGCCGCGCCCTCGCCCTTGACGACGAAGCGCGAGAAACCCGGCAGGTCAAGCACGCCGCAATGGTCGCGCACGGCCACGCATTCTTCCTTGATCCGCTGCTCCCACGGGCCCGAACGGCCCCAGGTGTGGGTGCTTTCCTCGGAAGTGTCGTCGCCCGGCTGCGCGAACCAGTTGGCGCGCTCCCAGCCGTTGTAGACGCCCATGACGCCGCCCAGTTCCTTGACCTTGGCATGCACCGGCGACAGCTTCTTGTCGCGCGCGGCGGGCCATTCGTGACGGGGGAAGTGCATGGCGTATTCGTTGCCATAGACCTCCATGCCTTTCTGGTTGCAGTAGTCCTGATCGGTGTAGTCGGTATAGCGGCGCGGATCGACGGCCCACATGTCCCATTCGGTGGCGCCATCCACGATCCACTCGGCCAGCACCTTGCCTGCACCGCCGCCCTGGGCAATGCCGAAGGTGAAGGTATGCGCCTCGAACGCGTTCTTGACGCCGGGCATCGGGCCGATCAGCGGCAGGCCGTCGGGCGCATAGGGGATCGGCCCGTTGATCACCCGCCCCACGCCCGAGGTCGCCATCAGCGGCACCCGTTCCATCGCGTCGGTCACGATGTCCTCGATCCGGTCCAGATCGTCGTTCCACAGCTGAAAGCTGAAATCCTCGGGCATCGGGTCGTCCTCGGTCATCCAGTGGCCCTTGCAGTTGGGCTCGTAGGGGCCGAGGTTGAAGCCGTTCTTTTCCTGCCGCAGGTAGTAGGAAACATCCACGTCGCGCAGAAGTGGCAGCTTGCCGCCGTTTTCCTTGGACCAGGCCTCGATTTCTGGGATTTCCTCGGTCAGCAGATACTGGTGGCTCATGACCATCGCGGGCACGGTGCGGCCGCCAAAGGGCTTGAACCATTCGCCCACGCGCTGCGCGTAATAACCGGCGGCGTTGACGACATAGTCGCAGTCGATGTCGCCCTTCTCGGTATGCACGGTCCAGGTGCCGTCGTCATGCTGGGTCACGCCGGTGGCCGGGCAGAAGCGGATGATCTTCTGCCCCATGTCGCGCGCGCCCTTGGCCAGCGCCTGCGTCAGCTGCGCCGGGTCGATATCGCCGTCGGTCGGGTCATACAGAACCCCGACCAGATCGTGCAGTTCCAGAAACGGATACCGCTCCTTGGCCTGTTCCGGCGTCCAGATCTCCATCGGGATGCCCTGATAGCGGCCCATGGCGGCGGCGCGCTCGAATTCCTGCATCCGCTCCTTGCTGTGGGCCAGCCGGATCGAGCCGGTGACGTGGTAGTTCATCGGGTAATCGACCTCGTCGGCCAGGCGCGAATACAGCTGGGTCGAATGGCGCTGCATGTTCATGATCGCCCACGAGGTCGAGAAGGTCGGCACGTTGCCCGCCGCGTGCCAGGTCGATCCGGCGGTCAGCTCGTTCTTTTCCAGCAGAACGCAGTCGGTCCAGCCCTTCTTGGCCAGATGATACAGCGAGGAGGTCCCCACCACGCCGCCGCCGATGATGACCACGCGGGCCTTTGTCGGAAAATCACTCATAGGTTTTTGCTCCCTGTCAGACTGCCGCGAGCGGCATCACGTTTTTCCCGCCGGGGTCGCGCTGGTGCCCAGCAAGACCCCGTAGATGATGAAGCAGGTGGCCATTACCCGGCGCACCCAGGTGTTGAACACGGCCCCCAGCGCCGCCTTGCCCATCAGCGCGCCCAGCAGGGTAAAGCCCGTGTAGCTGAGCGTGGTGATGGTCAGCGCCGTGGGCATGATCACCGCCATCTGCCGCCAGATCGGCACGTCCGGCTGCACGAATTGCGAAAACGCGGCCAGATAGCCCGCGACGCTTTTGGGGTTGATCGTCGCCACCGCCAGCGCGTGCAGATAGACATGCCGCGCAGGACGTTCGGCTGCGGGCGCGGGCTGCCCGGCGTTGATCCAGCCGCGCACACCGACATAGATCAGGAACCCCGCGCCGATCAGCTTGGCAATGAAGAACCCGGTGGGCGAGGCCGCGATCAGCGCCGTCACCCCCAGCGCCGAGAGGATCAGGAAGGCGCTGGCCTGTGTCAGGATCGCCAGCACCCCCAGCATCGCCTTGGGAAAAGGCAGGCTCATCCCGTTCGAGATGCAGTTGACCGCGTTCGGCCCCGGCGTGGTGACGAACACCACCCAGAACAGCGCGAATATGGTCCAGGCCTCGAAGCTCATCAGTAGACCGGCGGGGCGATGACCCAGATGGCCACCGCTGGCTCATCATACGGGTTCGACCAGTGATAGGGTTCGTGCTTGATGCGGAAACTGTCGCCCGGCCCGACGGTGAAGCTGCGCCCGCCGATCGTCAGGTCGAGGCGGCCCGAGATCATGTAGCCCACCTCTTGCGTGGGCCGGTCGGCCGGGGTCTGCATCCGCGAGCGAGGCTGAAAGGTGGAATGCACCATCTCGAAATCGTCGGTGAGATCGGGCGAGAGCAGTTCCTCGATCAGCCCCTCCTCGCCCGAGCCCATCGGGCGGCGAGCGCCGGCGCGCACCACGTAGCCTTGCTCGTCCGCCGGCGCGGCGGAGTGGGCAAACAGCATCGACATCGGCACGCCGAGGCATTCCGCGATCTGGCGCAGGTCGGAAATCGACGGCTCGGACAGATCGCGCTCGACCTGGCTGAGCCAGCCGACCGACCGATCCAGCCGCTTGGCCACATCCGTCAGCGTCAGCCCGCGCGTTTTGCGCAAGGCCCGGATGTCAGCCCCCAATGTCGCCCCGGTCTGACCCTGATCGTCCACGTCACCCTCGTGAAATTTTTGCGCATATTTTCACGATGACCCGAATCGATGAAAAAACCAAGCGGTTTTTCACTTCCGAACATGTGGCCACTCGGGTAAAGCGCGGACATGTGGATCGCCATCGCATATCTCTGGGCCATCAACGGGCTGACCTTGGTGGTTTTCGGCTGGGACAAGCTGCAGGCGCGCCGGCGCAGGCGGCGTGTGCCCGAGCGGTGGTTGCTGCGGCTGGCCCTGCTGGGCGGCGGTCCGGGTGCGCTGCTGGGCAGTTGGGTGTTCAACCACAAGACCCGCAAATCGCGGATCAGGGTCAGCCTGTATGCCATCGTGCTGCTGCAGGTCGCCGCGGCGTGGCTGTATATGACGCAGGGCGCGGCTTGAACTGGCAATCGCGGGCCGGATCGGGCAAAGCTGCGGCATGATCGACAGAACATCCTCCCAGTCGCTGGCCATCGGGTCGGTGGCCGTTGCATTGCTGGTGCTGGCGCTCAAGATCTGGGCCTGGCGACTGACCGGTTCGGTCGCGTTGTATTCCGACGCGATGGAGTCGCTGGTCAATGTCGTGGCCGCACTGCTGGCCTGGTTTGCCATCCGCATGGCCGAGCGCCCGGCCGACACCAACCACCCGTTCGGGCACCACAAGGCCGAGAATTTCTCGGCCATCGCCGAGGGCACCCTGATCGTGCTGGCCGCGATCCTGATCCTGCAAGAGGCATGGGGCGCGCTGTTCGCCCCACATCTCGATCAGCTCGGGCCGGTCGGGCTAGCGGTCAACGCCGCGGCCATGGTGTTGAACCTGATCTGGGCGCGGGTGCTGATCGCAGCGGGCGAGCAGCGGCGGTCACCGGCCATGACGGCGAACGGACGCCACCTGATGACCGATGTCTGGACCTCGGCCGGGGTCTTGCTGGGGCTTGTGCTGGTGCTGCTGACCGGCTGGGTCGTTCTCGATCCGCTGTTGGCCATTCTGGTCGCCGCCAACATCCTGCGCGAGGGCTGGAAGGTCATCTTTCATTCAGCCGGCGACCTGATGGATTCGGCTGCGTACAGCGACGACACGGACATCATCAAAGAGGCCGTGCGCAACTCGTCCCAAGGCGCGTTGCAGATCCACGACCTGCGCACGCGCCGTGCTGGCAAGGCGGTGTTCATCGAATTCCACCTCGTGGTGGACCGCAACATGTCCGTGGGCGATGCGCATGACATCTGCGACGCGATCGAGGACGCCATTGCCGAGAAGCTGCCCGAGGCCCGCACTATCATCCACGTGGAGCCGGACACCAAACTGGAAGCGACGGGCATCGAGCCGGAGTAAGCCTCAGATCCGCCCGAAGACCTGCGCGAGGATTTGCGACAGCGCATCCGCATCGGCCCGGGTGAACGCATCGGGCTGGTCGCTGTCGATATCGAACACGGCAATGATCCGGCCCGCGCCGTCCCGCACCGGCAGAACCAGTTCCGACCGGGTCGAGGACGCACAGGCGATATGCCCGTCGAACGCGTCCACATCCGGAACCAGCTGCACCTCGCCGGTGCGCGCCGCGGCCCCGCAGACCCCTCGCGAGAACGGGATCACCAGGCATCCGTGGCCGCCCTGATAAGGCCCGATCTTCAGCACTCCGGGTTCGGTGACGCGGTAGAAACCGGTCCAGTCAAAGCGGTCGTCGGCATGATGAACCTCGCAGGCGACCGTGGCCATCAGCGCGATCGGATCGGTCTCGCCTTCGGTCAGCGCGGCGATGGTCTTGGCAAGAGTGTCATAATCTGCGGTCATGGTCGGGCCTGTCGTAAACGAACTGCAGGGGGCGCCGCCCCCTGCCGAGCCTGCGGCTCAAATCACCTACGCACTATTTGCAAACGGGAGAAGGGTCAAACCCGTTCGATGGCAATCGCGGTGCCTTCGCCCCCGCCGATGCAGATGGCCGCTACACCGCGCCGCAGGCCGCGTTTTTCCAATGCGTTGAGCAGCGTGACCATGATCCGCGCACCCGAGGCTCCGATGGGGTGACCCAGGGCACAGGCCCCGCCATTCACGTTCACCTTGTCGCGTGGCAGCCCCATTTCGTGCATGAAGGCCATGGGAACAACGGCAAAGGCCTCGTTCACCTCCCACAGGTCCACGTCATCCTTGCTCCAGCCGATCCGCTCCAGCAGCTTCTGCGCGGCCGGAACCGGGGCGGTAGTGAACAGGCCCGGAGCCTGGGCGTGGCTGGCATGGCCCAGAATGCGTGCGCGCACGTTCAGGCCGCGAGCCTCGGCCACATCCGCCGACGCCAGAACCAGCGCCGCGGCGCCGTCCGAGATCGACGAAGAATTGGCCGCCGTCACGGTGCCGTCCTTGCGGAAGGCGGGCTTGAGCGTCGGGATTTTCTCGGGGCGGGCCGATTTGGGTTGTTCATCCGCGTCCTGAGTGACTTCGCCCCTGCGGGTCTTGACCGTCACCGCCGCGATTTCACCGTCAAACGCACCGCTGGCCTGCGCCTCAAGCGCGTTCGACAGTGATTTCAGCGCGTATTCGTCCTGCGACTCGCGGGTGAACTGATAGGCTTCGGCACAATCCTCGGCAAAGGTGCCCATCAGGCGGCCCTTGTCATAAGCGTCCTCGAGCCCGTCCAGAAACATGTGGTCGATCACCTGGGAATGTCCGATCCGCGCGCCGCCGCGCATCTTGGGCAGCAGGTAAGGCGCGTTGGTCATGCTCTCCATGCCGCCGGCGACCATGAGGTCGGCATGACCCAGCGCGATCTGGTCAAACGCCATCATGGCGGCCTTCATGCCCGACCCGCACATCTTGTTCAGCGTCGTGGCCGGAACGTCTTCGCCCAGCCCCGCCGCGAACCCGGCCTGACGCGCCGGCGCTTGGCCCTGCCCGGCGGGCAGGACGCAGCCCATCAGAACCTCGTCCACGGTCTGCGTGTTGGCATTGTCCAACGCAGCACGGATGGCAACACCGCCCAACTCGGCCGCGGGCACCCCGTCAAACATTCCCTGGAACCCCCCCATCGGGGTCCGGGCGGCCCCGGCAATCACGACCTCTTTCATGCGACTCCTCCTGTGTTCGGGCCTTGGATACAGAATCGTAAGAATTGCCGTCTAGCGTATTTCTACGATCGACTTTCAATTGTGGAGGGTGGCCTTTTGGCATTGAGCAGCAATACGACCGGCGAAACTCAGGTGATCCGGGTCGATGCAGACCGAATCGATGCTGCCATGGCGATTCAGTTCAAGGAGAACATGCGCCTTGAAACCGACTCCGGCGCGCGGCGTGTGATCCTGGACCTGTCGGCGGTGGAGTTCATCGACTCGAGCGGGCTGGGCGCGATCGTCGCATCCATGAAGCAACTGGGCGGCGACCGAAGGCTGGATCTGGCCGGGCTTCAGCCCGTGGTCGAGAAGGTCTTTCGGCTGACTCGAATGGATACCGTCTTTCGGCTGTTTCCCGACCTGGACGACGCGCTGGCCGCACAAGCGGAGTGAAACGGCACATTGGGTGAGATTGCGTGACTGTCAACTGCAAGAACGGCGGAATGGACCTGAGCTTCGCCGCTAACGAGGTCGATGCAAGCACCGCAATCGCCTGTCTGCATGGCAGCCTCGATGCGCTTGGGGTGCCGCATCAACGCAACTGCGACGTGAAGATCGCCCTGGCCGAGGCCATCAACAACGTCGTCGAACACGCTTATTCGGACAATCCCGAAGGCCGCGTACAGGTGCAGGCCACGATGGATCGGAACGGCCTGAGCATCCTGATCACCGATCGTGGCCGGCCTCTGCCCGGACTGAGCGTCCCTGACGGCATCCCGGCCAGCGTCGAGACAGCACGCGAGGATCTGCCCGAAGGCGGATTCGGCTGGTTCTTGATCCGCCAGCTTTGCGACAATGTTCGGTACGATCGGACCGACGGAGAAAACCGCCTGAGGCTGTCCTTCGCCTTCTCCTCCACTGAAAAGCGGCCACAATAAAGCCCAGATCGAACCATTGTTGCGCCCAAAAGCGGGATCATACAGAAAGGGTAGCTCAGATAGCTTCCCTCGGCGCCACTGTCACAGCCCCCACCCAGTGTATGGCGCCGAGGACTTCCTCCGCTCCCCCCCTATGGACAAAGACGCACAGCCATCTAGTGTCGTCGTGACAACCGCAGGGGGTATCATGCGCGACTTTCATTTTCCCGGCCGGTCCGAGGTTCTGTCAACCGACGGAATGTGCGCGACCTCGCATCCCTTGGCCGCCAAGGTCGCCCTGGACATACTGGACCAGGGCGGAAACGCCATGGATGCGGCCATTGCCGCCGCCGTGCTTCTGGGCATCTGCGAGCCTCAGATGACGGGTTTGGGCGGCGACTGCTTTGTGCTGTACAACCGCGCCGGCGAGAGCGAAGTCCGCGCATTGAACGGGTCGGGCCGCGCGCCGGCGGCCGCTTCGGCCGAGCACCTGCGGCAACAGGGGTTTGACGCCGTTCCGCTGACCAGCCCGCATGCGGTTACGATACCCGGGGCCGTGGATGCATTCTGTTATCTCTCCCGCACAGAGGGCCGATTGGGTCTCGGTGCGGTTCTGGAGCCCGCCATACACTATGCCGAGGCCGGCGTACCGGTTGCGCCGCGCGTCGCCCACGATTGGGCACGCGACGCCGGGACCCTTCAAGGGGCCGCCCGGAGCCATTTTCTGATCGACGGCAAGGCCCCGCAGGTGGGGCAAATGTTCCGTGCCCCCGGCCAGGCCGAAGTTCTGCGCCGGATCGCCCGCGACGGAAGAGATGCCTTCTATACCGGCGAAATCGCCGACGACATGCTGGCCACGCTGCAAGACCTCGGCGGCGTCCACACGGGTGAAGACTTCGAACGGACGGCCTGCGTTCCGACCCTGCCCATCGGCGGAACCTACAAGGACGTCGAACTTCTGGAGCATCCGCCCAACGGGCAGGGCGCGACGGCCATTCTGCTGCTGAACATTCTTCGGCATTTCGATATCGCCAAAATGGACCCGTGGGGGGCCGCGCGCGTTCACATCGAGGCCGAGGCAGCCAAACTGGCCTACGAGGCGCGCAACCGCTTCATCGCGGACCCCGAGCGATCCCAGCAACTGGACTGGATGCTGAACCCGAAGACCGCCGAAGACCTGGCCGCCCGGATCGACCCGAAGCGGGCCATGCCGTCAGCCGCCCCGATCGTCGAGGCCGTTCACAAGGACACGGTCTATGTCACGGTCGTGGATCGCGACCGGATGGCCGTTTCGCTGATCTATTCCATCTTCCACGGTTTCGGCTCGGGGATCGCTTCGGAAAAGTTCGGCATCCTGCTGCAAAACCGAGGAGCCGGCTTCACCCTGCAGTCCGGTCACCCCAACGAACTGGGCGGCGGGAAACGCCCCATGCACACGATCATCCCCGGCATGCTGCGCATCGACGGTGAGCCCGCCATGCCCTTCGGCGTGATGGGCGGCGCCTATCAACCGACCGGGCACGCCAGGCTTGTGTCCAACCTGACCGATTTCGGGTTGGATCTTCAAGCCGCCATCGACGCACCCAGAGCCTTTGCAGACGGCGGCGTTCTGAAAGTGGAGCCGGGATATAAAGACAGCGCAAGGAAACAATTGGCAGAGCTTGGGCACAATGTAGTGCTGACAGAAACGCCATTGGGAGGCGCCCAAGCGATCAGGATCCGAAGCGACGGCATTCTGGAAGGCGCAAGCGACCCGCGAAAAGATGGGTGCGCCCTGGGATTTTGACGTTTGAAACCCCTTGGCGCAACCGCCGACGCAACCTAGTTCAGCTGGAAATGCAGCGGGTAGGCGCCATCCTGGAATGGCCCGAACATATTGGGGATATCGGGGTGGTCCACCGGTTCTCCCGACTGGTCCTCCACCAGATTTTGCTCAGAAACGTAAGCAACATAAAAGGATTGGTCGTTCTCGGCCAGCAGGTGATAGAATGGCTGATCCTTGACCGGGCGGCTTTCCTCGGGAATGGCCTGATACCACTCCTCGGTGTTCGAAAACTCGGGGTCCACGTCGAAAATCACCCCTCGAAAGGGATGTTTCCGGTGGCGCACCACCTGGCCCAGACTGTACTTGGCTTGCGTCTTCAACATTTCTTTTGCCCCCACAAACCTTTTTACCCGTTTCGGGGCCGAAATGCCAATAATTGATCCAAATTTGCAAGAAACAGTTTGTGGCGGCAATAGTGACAGTCCCTCCCCACAAAGTGGCTGAACACCCACCTCGCGCGTCGACCAGCGCCCATTTCCAGCGGAGATTCCGCAACGATTGTCATTTCCTCGGCCTTCAATTTGCGCTAGAATACGCAAAAAAGGCACGAGGCACATGAGCAGAAAACTTCTCGTACTCTTCGGGGTGCTGCTTTTGGCATCCTGTGGCGGCGGGCAGCGTCCGCCGACAAATCTCAACGACGCCTGCGCCATCGCGCGCGAGCGGCCCGACATGATCAAGGCGTTCAAAAGCACCGAGCGTAAATGGGGCGTGCCCGTTCATGTCCAGATGGCCACCATCTATCAGGAAAGCCGCTATCGCCATGACGCGCGGACCCCGCACAAATACGTGCTGGGCGTGATCCCGATGGGTCGTCAAAGCAGCGCATACGGCTATAGCCAGGCGCTGGATGGCACGTGGGAGCAATATCAACGTGAAACCGGCAAGCGCCGCGCCAAGCGGGACCGCATCCGCGACGCGTCGGATTTCGTGGGCTGGTACATGAACAAAAGCCGCGAGCGGAACGGGATCTCGCCCGCCGACGCGCGCAACCAGTACCTCGCCTATCACGAAGGGCACACCGGATACTCCCGCGGCAGCCATTATGGCAAGACTTGGCTGTTGAACGTCGCCAATGACGTGGATGCACGCGCGCAGATGTACCAGGCTCAGTTGTCGAGCTGCCGGTATTGAACCTCGCCGCGGGTCAGCGGTTGTCTGACCCGCGCCGCGCCTTGTTCGAGAACAGATCGCTGTCTACACGCACATTGTCGTCCAAAGGCCCCAGCAGTACGGTGGTCTGGCTGCCTGCGTTGTCGTGAATGACCCATTTCCGCAGTTCGATCGGATCGCTGGTGAACATCAGTTCGATCCGCCCGGCCTCGGGGTTCTTGGGATCCTGAGCGGTTACGACCGTGGCAGTGCCGTCGAACGTATGCCCCACCACCATATCGGCCTGCGACAGATTCACGTTGCGCGCCAGGACCAGCGACAGCGGCGTGCGCTTCAGCGGATACTGCTCGGGCGGCTGGTTCGACTTGGGGTCGAACACCATCACGGTGCCGGCATTCGCCAGCACCACCGCGCTGTTGGGCGGGTCGTATTCGAACCGCATCTTGCCGGGGCGCTGCAACCACAGCTTGCCGGTACTCAGCGATCCGTCATCGTTGACTTGGGTAAACGTCGTCTGAACGGTTTTCAGACCGTTCAGGTAGTTCGAGATCTGTGACAAAGGCAGCTTGTCGGCGGCCCAGGCTGCCGGGGCGGTCAAAGCGAGGGCAAGGGCAAAGGCAATCTGTTTCATGACACTCAGATATGCGCTTTGCCCTTGTTATTAAATATCCTACTGCTCCGGGATGAGGATTTCGCGTTTGCCCACGTGATTTGCCGCCGAAACAACACCTTCCTCCTCCATCTGCTCGACCAGCCGCGCGGCCTTGTTGTAGCCGATGGCAAGTTTCCGCTGGATGTACGAGGTCGAACACTTGCGATCCTTTATCACGATGGCGACCGCCTGATCGTACAGCGCATCCTCGCCATTGGTGTTGCCGCCGGTATTCAGACCCAGAACCGCGTCGATATTGTCGGCCTTGTCCTCGGACGGACCATCCAGCACGCTGCCGACATAATCGGGCGGGCCGAACTGCTTGAGGTGGTTCACGACCTCCTCGACCTCTTCATCCGACACGAACGGCCCGTGGCAGCGGGTGATCTTGGCGCCACCGGCCATGTACAGCATGTCGCCCTGCCCCAGCAGCTGCTCGGCCCCCATCTCACCCAGGATGGTGCGGCTGTCGACCTTGGACGTCACCTGGAACGAGATCCGGGTGGGGAAGTTGGCCTTGATCGTGCCGGTGATGACGTCCACCGAGGGCCGCTGCGTAGCCATGATCAGGTGGATGCCCGAGGCCCGCGCCATCTGCGCCAGGCGCTGGATACAGGCCTCGATCTCTTTGCCCGCCACCATCATCAGGTCGGCCATCTCGTCGACGATGACGACGATATACGGCATGGCCTTGGGTTCGAATTCCTCAGTCTCGAAGATCGGCTCTCCGGTTTCGTCGTCGAACCCGGTCTGGACCGTGCGGCTGAACATCTCGCCCTTGGCCAGCGCGTCCTTCACTCGACCGTTGTAGCCGGCGATGTTGCGCACGCCCATCTTGGACATCTTGCGATAGCGGTCCTCCATCTCGCCGACGACCCATTTCAGGGCGACCACCGCCTTTTTCGGGTCGGTCACGACCGGCGACAGCAGATGCGGGATGCCATCATAGACGCTGAGTTCCAACATCTTTGGGTCGATCATGATCAGGCGGCATTCGTCCGGCGTCAGCTTGTAGAGCAGCGACAGGATCATCGTGTTGATCGCCACCGACTTGCCCGAGCCGGTCGTCCCCGCGATCAGCAAGTGGGGCATCTTGGCCAGGTTCGCGACCACGGATTCACCGCCGATATCCTTGCCCAGCGCCAGCGGCAGCGCGTGGTTGCCATCGCCGAAATCGCGGCTGGCGAGGATTTCGCGCAGAACCACCATCTCGCGGTTCTCGTTGGGCAATTCGATGCCGATGACCGAGCGTCCGGGGACCGTCGACACCCGCGCCGACAGCGCCGACATCGACCGGGCGATGTCATCGGCCAGGCCGATGACGCGGCTGGCCTTCAGGCCCGGCGCGGGTTCCAGTTCGTACATGGTGACGACGGGGCCGGGGCGGACGCTGACGATCTCGCCCTTGACGCCATAGTCATCCAGCACGTTTTCCAGCATCCGCGCGTTTTCCTCCAACGCCTCGTCGCTCAGGTGATGACGCGGGATGCCGGCCGGGTTGGTCAGCAGGCTGAGCGGCGGCAGTTCGAAATCCGAATGCCTCTCTTCGAAGGACAGGCTGGGCTGGGCCTCGGCCTGGGCGCGGCGCGACGGCAGGACGTTGCGCCGGACGGGTTGCGCCACAACCGGCTTGCGCGGTTCGGCAACCGGGATCTTCATTGCCGGGCGCGGCGGGGCGATCGGTTCCGGGACATCCTCGAACACCTGATCTTCGTCGAAATCTTCAGGCGCATACGCCGAGAGCGGGTCTTCCGTTAACGTCTCCATTTCCGCAGACGACTGCGCCGGGTGACCTGTCAACGGCGGCTCGGGCGGAAGCCCGCCTGCAGTCAGCGGAGGCTCGGGCGGGAGGGTTCCCGCACGCGGCGCGTTCAGGATCAGCGGGTCGGGGCCACGGCCGCGCCCTTTGGTCAGCGGGCGGTTCGGATCGGGCTCGGGCGCGATTTCACCGGTGGCGACCTTGCGGTTCCGGATCACCGCAGAAATCTTCGAGCGGATCCGGTCTTCGCCCGGCATCTCGTCATATCCGGTGACGGGTTCGGGGTCGACCAGCTCGGGTTCGGGCATCGGCTCGGGGCGGCGGATCAAGCCGGGCATACGTGCAAGCAGGCCTGTCTTGACCGGTTCGGGGGCTGCGATCTCGGGCTCTTCAAAGACCGGATCGGCATAGGCCAGCTCATCCTCAAATTCGGCACCGGCGGCCCGGGTTGTCTTGCGGTCCTGCCACTTTTCCCGGCGCGCCTGCGCGGCACGGGCGGTGGCCGAGGCCCCCTGCCCCAGCGCGGTCATCAGCATGTCATAGGCCATCACGAGACCCAGCAGGAAAGCCCGGACCCCGCGCCGGACGTCCGACTTGGTGAAGCCCAGCACGAAGACGCCCAGCGCCAGCATGCCGGCCGCCATGGCCAGCGACATCAACTTGACCATGAAATGCGACGAAATCGGCAACAGCGTCAGCAGAGCGCCCATCACCGTATCGCCAAACAGACCGCCCAAGCCAAAGCTGTGCGTCGCGCGCCATTCGGCACCGGGCACCAGCGTTGCGGCATAGACCGAAAGGGCGGCGATCCAGATCGGCGCGAAAATCAGGCGGGCCACGGCGCGATCCTCGCCGAAATGGCCGGCAAACCGCACGCCCCAGCCGACCAGCACCAGCGCGATGCCAAGGCTGCCCCAGCCTACGATCATGAACAATGGCGCGGCGATCGAGGCGCCGAACCGGCCCAGCCAGTTCTGCACCGGCGCGTCGGTCGAGACCATCCAGTTCGGATCATCCGGCGTGTAGGACCAGATCATCGCAGCAGCCGCCAGGCCGGCCAAGATCAGGGCGATCCCGATCAGTTCCTTGCTGCGCCGCTCGATCGCGGCCTGGGTGGTGCTGTCCAACAATGGGTCGCGGTTGCGCGCGTTGTAAGATGCCATGTGCCCTCGTACCTCACGAATAGATGCAGTCGCGGAGCGTGACCAGCCCGCGCTGCATCTCTGTTTTTGGGGCCACCAAAGCGACCCTGATAAAGCCCTTGCCCGGGTTCTGCCCCGGCTCCCCTTGCGAAAGATAGGCGCCCGGCAGGACCCGAACCCCGGTTTCCTGCCACAGCTTCAATGCGGCCTGCTCGCCATCTTCGACGGGCAGCCAAAGAAAGAACCCCGCCTCGGGCGGCATATAGCCCTGAACGCCCGCAAACACCTCATCCGCGATGGCGTATTTTTCCTGATACAGCGCGCGGTTTTCCTGAACATGCGCCTCATCGGCCCAGACCTTGGCCGCGGCGGCCTGCAACGGCGATGGCAAGGGCGCCCCGGCATAGGCGCGCAACTGCTTGACCCGCTTGATGCTTTCCGGCCCGCCCGCGATCAGCCCCGACCGCAGCCCCGCCAGGTTCGAGCGTTTCGACAGCGAGTTGAACAGCGTGATCCGCTCGGGGTCGGCGCCCAGCTCCTGCGCGACGGTCAGGATGCCGGTGGGCGGCGCGTCTCGGTAGATCTCGGAATAGCACTCGTCGGCGAAGATGCGGAAGTCATACTTCTCGGCCAGCCGGATCAACTCGGCCCAGTAGTCGCGCGAGGCGACGGCACCCTGCGGGTTGGCGGGCGAACAGATATAGGCCACAGCGGTGCGGTTCAGCACATCCTCTGGCAGGCCGGCATAGTCCGGCAGATGCCCCGTGGCCGCGGTGGCCGGCACGAAATACGGCTGCGCCCCGACCGAGATCGAGGCCACCATGTAGACTTGGTAGAACGGGTTGGGGCACAAAACGATCGGCTGCTGACCGTTCTTCTGCTCGGGGCACAGGGCCATGGCGGCGTTGTACAACCCCTCGCGCGTGCCGTTCAGCGCCATGATGTTGGTTTCGGGGTCCATCCGCACGCCATAGCGGCGGTCGATCCAGTCGGCGATGGCCCCGCGCAGCGCGTCGGACCCCTCGTTCGGCGGGTATTTTTGAAACCCTGCTGCGTTTTCCACGATGACATCGGTCACCCAGGCCGGAAAGTCATGCTTGGGCTCGCCAATCGTCATATGCACGACATCGCCGCCCGGCGCGTGATGGTCGAGCAGGGCGCGTAGACGCGGAAAAGCATAGGCCGGTAGGTTCGAAAACCGCTCGGGGAAATTCATGACTGCTGCCTCGATACCGGGATCATTGGCGCCCCGGTTTTCCAGCAGATTACAGGCCGAACCCCCGCGCGTCCAGACAAAGAGGTTCCGAATCAGGGGATTGTGGCATTCAGGTCAGAACCGCCTCGGCCGCCGCACCCAGCCGCAAAAGCGCCTCTTCCGAGCCCGGATAACCCAACATCATCAGCCCGCAGGACGGTGTCTTGGTGGGCAACGACAGCGCCGCCAGCCCCATCAGGTTGCCGATCCGGGTGTTGCGCAGGGCCAGAAGGTTCTCGGTGACGTAATAGTCATGGTCGTTCATCAGTCGGTCCAGATCCGGCGGCAGGATCGGGGCCGTCGGCGCCAGAATCGCGTCGAACCCGGCGGTGGCCGTGTCCCAGGCCGATCGGCAGGCCTTCAACCGCGACCACGCCGCCACGTAATCCGGTCCGGAATGCGCCTTGCCCGCGCGGAACCGCTCAAGGATCTCGGGATACATCGCCTCGGGGTTGGCCTCTATCACGTCGCGCCACAGGCCATAGGCTTCCGTGGTATAAAGGACACCGGACAGGCCCATCGCCTCGGCCAGTTCCGGCACCTCCAACGGCACGATCTCGGCCCCTGCATCACGCAAGCGGTCCAGCGCGTCGGCATAGGCCTGGCGTGGCGCGTCGCGCAGATCGTCCTGCGCGATGGTCTGCAGATCCGCAAACCGCCGCCCCTTCAGGCTGGCGCCCCGCAGATCGGCCGGCGTTCCGCCCTCCAACAGCGCCAGCATCTGCGCCGCATCCTCGACCGACCGAGTCAGCGGGCCGACCGTATCGAACCGCAGGCACAGGGGCACCACGCCTTCAAGGCTCAGCCGCCCCGGGGTGGTTTTCAGCCCTACCAGATCGTTCCATGCGGCCGGAATGCGCACCGATCCGCCCGTGTCCGAGCCGATTCCGCAGGCCGCCAGACCAAAGGCCACCGACGCCGCCGCGCCCGAGGACGACCCGCCCGGAACCGCCTCTTCGTCATTCACGCAGGGCGGCGTCGCGGTCACGGGGTTCAAGCCAAGGCCCGAAAAGGCCAATTCGCTCATATGCGTCTTGCCCAGACAGACCGCGCCCATGGCCGTCGTGTTGCGCAGAACGGTTGCGTCATGCTCGGGCACCCGGCCGCGCAGTAGGGCCGATCCGGCCTCGGTGCCGATCCCGGCGGTGTCGAACAGATCCTTCCAGCTGATCGGCACCCCATCCAGCAGTGACCGGCGCAGACCTTGGGCCGCCCGCTCCTTGGCCGCGCGGGCTTCGGCGCGGGCGCGGTCATGCGTGACGCGGGCATAGATGCCGTCCCGATGCGGATGGGCATCGATGGCCGCCAGATAGACCTCGGTCAGCTCCTCGGGATCGATCTGACCCATGCCGATCCCGCGGCCCAGGTCACATGCCGTCATGGTCAGCCAGTCCTGCATCTTTGCCCCCTTGTCGGAAAAATTCGTATTTCGGCGACGGTAGCGACAGGACTGCACATGGACAATCCCGAAAGGGCGCGCATATTGCACCGAATGACACAGGTTTCCGATATCTTGATCGTTGGCGGCGGGCTGAACGGCCCCGCCCTGGCGCTGGCGCTGGCGCAGACCGGACACAGCGTCACCGTGATAGACGCGCTGGCCGAGAAGCTGCGCAAGAACGCGGCGTTCGACGGGCGTGCCTATGCACTGGCGCTGGCCTCGCAACGGTTGCTGGCCGCGATCGGCGTCTGGGAACGGGTTGCGGACCACGCCCAGCCGATGTTGGAGATCAAGGTCACCGATGGCCACGCAGGCACAGGTCCGTCGCCGTTTTTCATGCATTTCGACCATGCCGAGATCGAGGAAGGCCCGATGGGCTATATGGTCGAGGACCGTCACCTGCGGCGCGCATTTCTTGCGGCGATGCAGGCGGAACCGGCGATCACCCGGGTGGATGGCAAAACCGTGGTTGCGCAGGAAACCGGGCCAGGCGGCGTGACCGTGACGCTGGATGATGGATCTGCGCTGTCCGGTCGGCTTCTGGTGGGGTGCGACGGCCGCCGCAGCGGCACCGCCTCCCGCGCCGGGATCAAGCGGACCGGATGGGACTACGGCCAGACTGCGCTGGTCTGCGCGATCGAGCACGACCTGCCCCATCACGGCATTGCACATCAGTTCTTCATGCCCCCCGGCCCGCTGGCGATCCTGCCGTTGACCGGTAACCGCAGCTCGATCGTGTGGAGCGAACGCACCGAGACCGCACAGCGCATCAACGCGCTGGACGAGGCCGATTACCTTCAGGTCCTGCGGCCCCGGTTCGGCGATTTTCTGGGTGACATCCGCCTACAGGGCGACCGGTTCACCTATCCGCTGAACCTGACCATCGCCAATTCCTTCATCGCGGACCGGCTGGCTCTGGTGGGTGATGCGGCCCATGGCATGCACCCGATCGCCGGTCAGGGGCTCAACGCCGGGCTGCGCGACGTAGGCGCGCTGGCCGAGGTGCTGACGCTGGCCGGTCGACGCGGCGAGGACATCGGCTCGACTCTGGTTCTGGAGCGCTATCAGGAATGGCGCCGCTTTGACACGGCGGCCTTGGCAATGGCGACGGATGTGTTTAACAAGCTGTTTTCGAACGACAATCCTATCCTGCGCCTCGGGCGCGACATCGGCATGGGCATTGTCGGGTCCCTGCCCGGTCTGCGCCGCGGCTTCGTGCGCGAGGCCGCCGGTTTGACAGGCGACCTGCCTAGGCTGTTGCAGGGCCGCCCGATCTAGTCGAGTTTGCGCGCCTCATCCACCAGCATCACCGGAATCCCGTCGCGGATCGGAAAGGCCAGACCAGCGGCTTTCGAGACCAGTTCCTGCCGCTCGGCGTCATATTCCAGCGTGGTATGAGTCTGGGGACAGATCAGCGCCTCGAGCATATGGCGGTCGAAACCCGGTTCCGTCTCAGTCATTGCAGTTGTTCCTCGTTTGAACCCCCGCGCAGCGAGAATTCGATCAGTGTGACCAGCGTTTCGCGCCGGGTTCGCAGGCAGGGTGCCTCAAGCAGGGCCTGCTTGTCCTCAGGATCGAAATCCAGAAGCATCGACAGGGAATTGACCAGCAATTCGTCATCCGCCTCGTTCAGCGTCTCCCAATCCGTCGAGAGCGCACGGGCCGAGAAATACCTTTCGAGCAACCGCAGGAAAGCGGCCCGGTCGAACCCGGCATCCCGTTCGCCTTGACCCAGGTCGCGGTCGAACCCCTCCCAGGTGACGGCACAGCGGCGATAGGGCGTGAAGCCCTCGACCTCGGACTGAATGCGGAACCGCGACACGCCGGTCAAGGTGATCAGATAGCGCCCGTCTTCGGTCTCGGAAAACTGGGTGACGCGCCCGGCGCAGCCGATGCGGTGCAATCGAGCCCCATGGCCGGGGCCCGGATTCGGCTGGACCATGCCGATCAGCCGTTCCTTGGTTTTCAGGGCATCGTCCAGCATCTGCAGATAGCGCGGCTCGAATATATGCAGCGGCAGCCGGGACCGGGGCAGCAAAAGGGCCCCGGGCAACGGGAACACGGACACCGTGTCCGGCAGATCGGCGGGATGCATCATGTAATGTGTTCTAGCTCTGATATGCGATCAGGCAAATATCATCGAAGTCAGCCTGCGCCGTCCGTTCAGCACGATCGGATCATTCGGCTTGAGCGCGTCGAAGATCGTCAGCAGCTGGGTCTTGGCTGCACCATCGTTCCATTCGCGGTCGCGACGGAACAGCTCCAGCAGCTGATCGACCGCCTCGGCGGCCTTGCCGTTGGCATAGAGCGCCTGCGCCAAGTCAAACCGGGCCTGATGGTTGTCGGGGTCGGTCTCGACCGCAGCGGTCAGCTCGGCCACCGGGCCGGCATTTGCGGCCTGCTTGGCAAGCTCCAACTGCGCATGGGCAGCCTCCAACTCGGCCGTCGTTGAGATTTCGGCCGGAGCGCCGTTCAGAATCGCCTCGGCCTGCTCCAGATCACCCATTGCGATATGGGCGCGCACCAGTCCGCCATAGGCCGCGGCATGGTTCGGGTCTTCGCCCAGAATGGCGGCAAAGGTCTGGGCCGCATCTACTGCCGCGCCCTCGGCCAGCATCTCTTCGGCGGCCTCCACTGCCTCGTCCAGCTGTCCGCCGGGGCTCTGGCCGCCAGCAGCCTCGATCACGCGGTCTATGAACGCCTTGATCTCGGAGCCGGGCAGCGCGCCCTGGAACCCGTCGATCGGCTGACCCTTGAAAAAGGCATAGACGGTCGGGATCGACTGGATTCGCATCTGCGAAGCGATCATCTGCGCCTCGTCCACGTTGATCTTGACCATTTTCACCGCGCCTTTGGCGGCGGTCACGGCCTCTTCAAGGGCCGGACCCAGCGTTTTGCACGGGCCGCACCACGGCGCCCAGAAATCCACGATCACCGGGGTTTCCTGCGACGCTTCGACGACATCGGCCATGAACGTGGCCTCGGTTCCGTCCTTGATCAGATCGGTGGCGGCGGGGTTGCCTGCGCCGTTCAGAAGTTCCATGGCATTCACTCTCCGGAATTCAGTCTTGGCCCTTATATGCAACCGGGCGCGGCGGAAACCAAGAGCCGTCGCACCGGTTCAGGGCGGATCAGAGATCAAAGGTCGCAAAAACCGGCGCGTGGTCGCTGGGCTTCTCCCAGCCGCGCGCTTCGCGCAGGATGCGGCTGGAATGACCCGCGTTAGAGATGTCGGGCGTCGCCCAGACGTGATCGAGGCGCCGCCCCTTGTCAGCCGCATCCCAATCGCGAGCGCGATAGGACCACCAGCTGTACAGCTGCCCCTCGGGGATGTCCTGCCGGGTGATGTCGACCCAGCCGCCCGCCTCCTGCGTTTCGGCCAGCTGCTCGACCTCGATCGGCGTGTGCGACACGACCTTGAGCAGTTGCTTGTGCGACCATACGTCATCCTCGCGCGGGGCGATGTTCAGGTCACCAACCAGAATGGATTTCTGTGGCTTTTCGGCGTGGAACCAGTCGCGCATGTCGGTCAGGTAGTCCAGTTTCTGGCCGAATTTTTCGTTCACCTCCCGGTCGGGAACGTCGCCGCCTGCAGGGACGTAGAAATTGTGAATGATCACACCGTTTTCCAGTTGCCCTGCGACATGGCGGGCATGGCCGAGCCCGGCAAAATCCCGGTCACCCAGGTCGGTGATCGGCAGGCGCGACAGGATGGCCACACCGTTGTAGCCCTTTTGCCCGCGGGCAATCATGTGGGTGTAACCCAGTTCCGCGAAACCTTCGGTCGGGATCTTGTCGACCGGCGATTTGCATTCCTGCAAGCACAGCACGTCCGGTGCCTCCTCCTGCAGCAGTTTCTGCACGATCGGCTCGCGCAGGCGAACGGAATTGATGTTCCAGGTGGCCAGAGTGAAAGGCATGATCGGGGTTCCCTTGTCGCGACCGGGGCAACCTAACGCGGCAATTGCCGGGGTGCCATCCGAAAAAAAGCCGGGCCAAAGGCCCGGCAGTCCAACAGGGAGGTACATGTCATGACCCGGACATGCGCGGGTTGCGAGTAACCTAAAGATGTCTATAGAGTATCACTTTGATCCACATCAATCCACCAATCGTTAGGAAACCAGGCGATATCCGCCGGATTCTGTGACCAAAAGGCGCGCATTCGAGGGATCGGGCTCGATCTTCTGGCGCAGACGGTAGATGTGGGTTTCCAGCGTGTGCGTGGTGACACCTGCGTTATAGCCCCAGACCTCGTGCAGCAGAACATCGCGCGGTACGACACCGTCGGTGGATCGGTACAGGAACTTGAGAATGTTGGTTTCCTTCTCGGTCAGGCGGATCTTGCGGTCATCCTCGGTGATCAACATCTTCATCGCCGGCTTGAAGGTGTAGGGCCCAAGAACAAAAACCGCATCCTCGGATTGTTCATGCTGGCGCAGCTGCGCGCGGATGCGGGCCAGAAGCACTGGAAACTTGAAGGGTTTCGACACGTAGTCATTGGCCCCGGCATCCAACCCCAGGATCGTGTCGGCGTCGCTGTCATGGCCGGTCAGCATCAGGATCGGGCTCTTGACCCCCTGCTTGCGCATCAGCCGGCACAGCTCGCGCCCATCGGTGTCGGGCAGGCCCACATCCAGAATCACCAGGTCATAGATCGCCTCGCGCGCGCGCTCCAAAGCAGACTGACCGTCCGAGGCCTCGAACACGTCGAAATCCTCGGTCATCACCAGCTGTTCGCTCAGCGCTTCGCGCAGGTCCTCGTCGTCATCGACCAGCAGGATTTTCTTGAGTTGCGCCATGTCCCGGTCCTCCTTTTGCTTTTGCATCACTTGAGCTTGGAATATGCAATCCACAAGTTTTGCTGCAACGCTCTCACGCCCTCGTGTCTGATGGACGGGAAATGTTTCACATTCGGCGGCGAACGGGCTAGGACGAGACAAACGTTACAGGATAACATCGATGAGTCTGATTCCCGACATCACCGAATTGCTGGCGCGCGCGCGGGCGGATCTGCGCATGGGCGTTCCCGTGGTGCTGGTCGATGACGGCGGCCGTGGCGTAGTGGCCGCGGCGGCCGAGACCTTGGGGCCGCAACGTCTGTCCGATCTCCGCGGTCTGGGCGATCAGCCCGTGGTTGCCATCACCAACCGCCGGGCCGAGACCCTGAAGGCGCGCGCCTATGACGGCGATCTGGCTCGTGTCGTAATCCCCGCCGATGCCGACCTTGCCTGGGTGCAGGCCGTGGCAGACCCGTCCGATGACCTCGATTCCCCGATGAAGGGTCCGCTGATGACCCAGCGGAGCGGCAATACCAACCTGCACCGCATCGCCATCGCCTTGGCCAAGACCGCGCGCCTGCTGCCGGCGGCAGTGGTCGTACCCGTCGAGGACGGGCGCGCCTTTGCCGCCTCCCATGGGCTGACCTGCATTGACCATACCCGCACCGCCCCACATCTGGCCGATCGCAGCCCCCTGCACGAGGTGGTCGCCGCCCGCCTGCCGATGGAGGTCTCCGAGGCCGGGCGGCTGCATGTATTTCGCCCCGAGGACGGCGGTGAAGAACACTATGCCATCGAAATCGGCCGGCCCGACCGTTCGAAACCGGTTTTGGCGCGGCTGCATTCTGCCTGCTTCACCGGCGACCTGATGGGCAGCCTGAAATGCGATTGCGGCCCGCAGCTGCGCGGCGCCCTGGCGCAGATGGGAGCCGAGGGCCACGGCGTTCTGCTGTATCTCAACCAGGAGGGCCGCGGGATCGGCCTGGCCAACAAGATGCGCGCCTATTTCCTTCAGGATCAGGGGTTCGACACGGTCGAAGCGAACCACCGGCTTGGGTTTGAGGATGACGAGCGCGACTTCCGCCTCGGGTCCGACATCCTGAAGTCAATGGGCTTCAGTTCGGTGCGACTGCTGACCAACAACCCCGCCAAGATCGCGATGATGGAACGCACCGGGATCGCCGTCACCGAACGTGTGCCGCTCAAGGTCGGGGAAACAGCGCACAATCGCGGCTATCTGGCGACCAAGGCGGCCAAGTCGGGCCATCTGTTGTGAGCCCGCACGATCTGGTCCTGTCTTGGCGCGGCGTGCGGTTTCACGGCAGGACGTTCCCCTGCACGATCGGCAAAGGCGGCCTGACCAACGCCAAACGCGAAGGCGACGGCGCCACCCCGACTGGCGTTCTGCGGATCGTAGGCATGCTGTACCGGCCCGACCGGATTGCGCCAACCGCCCCCTGGGCCCTGCCGATCGGGCCGCGAGACCTGTGGTCGGATGATGGTGCTGACCCGGACTACAACCGGCATGTGCGGGCGCCGCACGGGTTCAGCCATGAACGCCTTCGGCGGGCCGATCCGCTGTACGATTTGGTTCTGATCACCGACTGGAACTGGCCCGATGCAGTGCCTGGACGCGGATCAGCCATCTTCATCCACCAATGGCGCCGGACGGGCTATCCGACCGAGGGCTGCCTGGCCTTCCGCCGTGACCACCTGCACTGGATCGCGCAAAGGGTCACCCTGGGCACCCGAGTGATCATTCCCCCGCTTTGACCCGTTCGCCAAAGATCGCCGACCCCACCCGGACATGGGTGGCCCCCAACGCGATCGCGGTTTCGAAATCGCCGCTCATGCCCATCGAGAGACCTTGCAGCCCGTTGCGCGCGGCGATCTTGGCCAGAAGGGCGAAATGCAGCGCCGGTTCCTCGTGCACCGGCGGGATGCACATCAGGCCGCGCACGGGAAGGTCCAGCCCCTGGCATTCGGCGATGAAGGCATCCGCATCGGCGGGCAAAACGCCGGCTTTCTGCGGTTCCTCTCCGGTGTTCACCTGGATGAACAGATCAGGGCAGGCGCCCGTCTCTTGCGCCAACCGCGCCAGGGTCTTTGCCAATTTGGGCCGATCCACTGAATGGATGGCATTGCAAAGATCCATCGCCTGCCGCGCCTTATTGGTCTGCAGCGGGCCGATCAGATGCAGGTCGATGCCGGAAAACCGCTCGCGGAAGGCGGGCCATTTCGCGGCGGCCTCCTGCACCCGGTTTTCGCCGAAACAGCGGTGGCCCTGCTCGAGCACGGCCTGAACCCTGTCATTTGGTTGAACTTTGGATACGGCAATCAGGGTCACGGACCCGGCTTGCCGCCCGGCGGCGGCTTCGGCCTTTGCGATGCGATCTTTGATTTCCTGCAACGACATGGATTTCCCCTGTTCCGGTTTCGCGCCAGAAAAACACCATGTCGGCGCAAAAGAAAAGGGCGGGTCCGAAGACCCGCCCCAAACCTTGCGGTTCAGATCAACTTAGAAGTTGAACTGAGCACCGAAGTCGGCACGCATGGTCGAGTCTACGCAGACGTCGCAGTCCGACACACCGATACCACCGCGCAGCGATGCGCCGCCGCCCAGGTCGTAGATGGCGCCGATGCCGTACTGCTGGGTGTCGGCGTCAGCCGAACCGTCACCGTAAGCGGCGGTCAGGGTCAGAGCAGAGCCAACGTTGTAGGCCAGCGACAGACCGTAGGCGGTGCCGTCGGTTGCTGCAACTTGGGTTGCGTCGTCAGCAACGAACAGGGTGCCCGAGAAGTCACCGAATTCACCACCCAGGGTGAAGACGGTCAGGCTCGGATCTTTGCCTGCCAGAGCGTCGGTCTCACCGTAGGCCAGAGCGGCAGTGATGTTGCCGAAGGTGTAGGTTGCGCTGATGTCCCAACGGTCGGCATCGGTTGCAACGCCGTTCACACCAAAGGTGGCTTGGTCATACGACGCACCGAAGGCGAAGTCGCCGACTGCGTACTGGAAGAACACAGCGTTCGAACCCGAACCGGTCGACGAATAGCCCAGGAAGCTGTAGTCGACGCCCGAGTACTGGCCGATGAAGTTTTCCAGGCCCGGTTCGTTGCCGTAGTAGTTGGCCAGGTTGTCGAAGGAGCCGGCAACGTTGCCCGCGTCAACACGCAGACCACCGTAGATGACCGAGAAACGTGCGCCGTTCAGGCCAGCCGAGTTGGCTTCACCGGTGCCGGCGTTCTCGTCGGCCTGCAGGCGGACGCGTGCTTCAAAACGGACGCCACCGTCGGTTTCCGCGATGCCATCGATGTTCAGGCGGAAGCGCGAAACCAGGATGGTTTCGTCGGTCGCGACAGCAGCGGTGCCGGTGGTGGTGCCGCTGGCAGTGGTGGTGAAGTTGGTCACAACGCCGGTACGGTCTTCTTGGTAGCCGATACCAAAGCGGCCATAGCCGCTGAACTTAACTTCGGCCGCGGCAACCGATGCGGTTGCGATCAGTGCGGTCGATGCGAAGAGAACTTTTTTCATCTTGTTTCCCTCGGTTTCAGTAATTTCTACTCGACACATGCCTGCTGCACATGTCTCAGCACGCAGACCGTTTCGCTCTTTTTGCCCCCTCAGCGCAAGCTTGCCTTAATTCTTTTGCAGTCATTGCCCCGGAATTGGTGCAAGGATGCCACAGTCGGTTTGAGGGCGTGTTTTCGGCATCGCCATGGCGCCTTTGGAAAGAATGGGCTTGTTGCAACACAACAGCTTGTCTAGGAGTATCACCCAACAGTCTAACCAGCAGAACAGGACATGCCGACGATGCGCCTGCAGACGATTTCGGGTTTGTTGATTTTGACCGTCTCGGTTGCGGCCTGCGGGCAGAATCGCTCGGCACAGCCCAATCCGAACTATCTAACCACCGACGGCAGTTCGTCAGAGGCTCGTGAACTCAATGATCCGAATCGTTCGACCATCTGGGATGTGTTCGGCCCCAACAACTCGGAACAAGTGACACAGGTCAATCGGTACCTGTGGGCGGCCTCGCTGGATGTGCTGAATTTCCTGCCGATCGAAGAGGTGGATCCGTTTACCGGCGTGATCGTAACGGGTTACGGCAGACCGCCGGGCGGCGGGCGGTCCTATCGGGCAACGGTGCACATCAAGGATCCGGCCCTGGCGGCGCGGTCCCTTTCGGTGGCGCTGCAGACCAGCGGAGGCGCGCCGGTCAGCGCCGCCACCACGCGTGCGGTCGAAGATGCGATCCTGTCGCGGGCGCGCCAGCTGCGGATCGCGGACAACAAGCTCTAGCAACCCGCAGAAAATCACAATATTACCACGCCGGGCCCCTGCCCGGCGTTTTCATTCACGAAGGACCGCATGATGTCGCGTTACTCGGCCAACGAAATCGAAGCAAAATGGCAAGAGGCCTGGGACAAGGCCGGGATCTTCACCGCCAAACGCACGGCGGACAAGCCGAAATACTATGTGCTGGAAATGTTCCCCTATCCGTCGGGGCGCATCCACATGGGGCATGTGCGCAACTATACCATGGGTGACGTGATCGCCCGCTACAAGCTTAGCACCGGGCACAACGTGCTGCACCCGATGGGCTGGGATGCCTTTGGAATGCCTGCGGAGAATGCGGCCATGGCCATCGGTGGCCACCCCAAGGACTGGACCTATGGCAACATCGCCGACATGCGCGCGCAGATGAAGCCGCTGGGCCTGTCGATCGACTGGTCGCGCGAGTTCGCGACCTGCGACCCGGAATATTACGGCCAGCAGCAGGCGCTGTTCCTGGATATGCTCGATGCGGGGCTGGTCTATCGCAAGAACGCCGTGGTCAACTGGGACCCGGTGGACATGACCGTGCTGGCCAACGAACAGGTTGAAAACGGGCGCGGCTGGCGCTCGGGCGCGTTGGTGGAGCGACGCGAGCTGACCCAGTGGTTCTTCAAGATCTCGGCATTCGCCGAAGAGCTGCTCGAGGCGCTGGATACGCTCGAGAACTGGCCCGCCAAGGTGCGCCTGATGCAGGAGAACTGGATCGGCAAGTCGCGCGGGCTGGAATTTGCATTCGAGCGCACCGACGGCGGCGCGCCCATCACCGTCTATACCACGCGGCCCGACACGCTGCTGGGGGCCTCGTTCGTGGGCATCTCGCCCGATCACCCGATCGCCAAGCAGCTTGAGGCCGACAACTCCGAAGTCGCTGAATTCGTTGCGGAATGCCGCAAGGGCGGCACCACGGAAGAGGCCATCGAAACCGGCGAGAAGCTGGGTTTCGACACCGGCATCCGCGTCAAGCACCCGCTGGACCCGAACTGGGAACTGCCGGTCTGGATCGCGAATTTCATCCTGATGGATTACGGCACCGGCGCGATCTTCGCCTGCCCCGCGCACGACCAGCGCGACCTAGATTTCTGCCGCAAATATGACCTGCCGGTGATCGACACCTTCTTTGCTCTGGATGACGACACGCCGGTGGACAAGATCGCTTTCGTCCCGCCGAAAGAACAGAAAGTGCGCTGGGTCAACCATTTCGCCGGTCTGACCGAGGCCACCGGACAGGAAGCCATCGACGCGACCATCGCGTTTGCCGAGAAAGCCGGCTGGGGCAAGGGCGTGACCAAGTACCGCCTGCGCGATTGGGGCCTGTCGCGCCAGCGCTACTGGGGCTGTCCGATCCCGGTGGTGCATTGCGACGACTGCGGCGTGGTGCCCGAAAAGAAGGAAAACCTGCCGATTCGCCTGCCCGACGATGTCACTTTCGACAAACCGGGCAACCCGCTGGACCGTCACCCGACCTGGCGCGACTGTGCCTGCCCGTCTTGCGGCAAGCCGGCCAAGCGCGAAACCGACACGATGGACACGTTCGTCGATTCGTCGTGGTATTTCGCCCGTTTCACCGCCCCACGCGCGGAAACGCCCACCGATCTGGCCGAAGCCGAATACTGGATGAACGTGGACCAGTATATCGGCGGCATCGAACACGCGATCCTGCACCTGCTGTATTCGCGGTTCTTCGCCCGGGCCATGCATCTGACGGGGCATCTGCCGAAAAAGGCGATCGAGCCGTTCGACGCGCTGTTCACCCAGGGCATGGTCACCCATGAAATCTATCAGACCCGCGACGACAAGGGCCGCCCGGTCTATCACCTTCCCGAAGAAGTCGAGGACGGCAAGCTGAAGGCGACGGGCGAGCCGGTCGAGATCATCCCCTCGGCCAAGATGTCGAAATCGAAGAAGAACGTGGTGGACCCGGTCAGCATCATCTCAGCCTTTGGGGCGGATACCGCGCGCTGGTTCGTGCTGTCCGATTCGCCGCCCGAGCGTGACGTGGAATGGACCGCCGCCGGCGCCGAGGCCGCGCACAAGCACCTCAGCCGCGTGCATCGCATCGTGTCCGAGATCGCCGCATCCGACGCCCCGGCCAATGCCGAGGACGAAGCGCTGCTGCGCGAGATGCACAAGACCATCCATGACGTGACCGGCGGGGTCGAATCCTTCGGCTTCAACGCCTCGATCGCCAAGCTCTATGCCTTTACCAACACGCTGGCCAAATCCAAGGCGGGCGCGCAGGCCAAGCGGCAGGCGGCCAAGACGCTGGCGCAGCTGATGTCGCCGATGACCCCGCACCTGTCCGAAGAGCTGTGGCAGATGCTGGGCGGCGAAGGGCTGGTGGCGCTGGCGCCCTGGCCGGTGGCGGACGAGTCGATGCTGGTCGATGACACCGTCACCCTGCCCATCCAGATCAACGGCAAACGCCGCGCCGAAATCAGCGTGGCCAAAGATCTGGACAAGACGCAGGTTGAAAAAATCGCGCTCAGCACCGAAGCTGTGCAGAAGGCGCTGAATGGCGCTGCTCCGAAGAAGGTGATCGTTGTTCCGGGCCGGATCGTGAATGTCGTTGTTTGACCGCAGAAAACTGATGCTGCCGCTGGCCGCCTGTGCGTTGGCGGCAGCCTGCGGGTTTCAACCCGTCTACGCGCCGGGGGCGGCGGGGTCCGCTCTCTATGGCAAAGTCGCGGTTTCGGCCCCGGACACGGTCGAAAGCTATCTGCTGGTACAGAATTTGGAACAGCGGCTAGGGCGCGGCGCCGGTTCGGCCAAGGATTATAGGTTGAACGTGAAGGTCACCACCGCAACCCGCGGGGCAGCGATCACCACGACCAACGAGACCAACCGCTATACAATAGATGGGCGCGCGAATTTCACCCTGACCTCGGCTGAAACCGGGCAGGTCGTCGCGTCGGGCACCGTGACCGATTTCGTGGGTTACTCGGCATCGGGTTCGACGGTCTCGACCCTGGCTGACGAGCGCGACGCAAAGGATCGCCTGATGGTCATCCTGGCCGATCAGATCGTGACCCGCTTGTATTCCACACCGGAACTGGCTTCATGAAGCTTTCGCCACGCGAGGCTGACGGGTATTTTTCCAAACCGGACCCCGACAAGACGGGCTTGCTGATCTACGGCGCCGACGCGATGCGCGTGGCGCTGAAACGCCAGCAGGTTCTGGCCGCGCTGCTTGGCCCTACCGCCGAGGAAGAGATGCGCCTGACCCGGATGCCCGGCGCCGATCTGCGCGGCGACCCGGCCATGCTGCTGGACGCGGTCAAGGCGGTCGGGTTCTTTCCCGGCCCGCGTGCCGTCTTTGTCGAGGAGGCAACCGACTCCGCCGCCCCTGCGATTCTGACCGCGCTCGAGGACTGGGCCCCGGGCGACGCGCAGATCATCGTGACCGCGGGCCAGCTCAAGGCCAGTTCCAAGCTGCGCAAGGCCTTCGAGGCCCATCGCAACGCCTATGCGGTGGGCATCTATGACGACCCACCCAGCCGCGCCGAGATCGAGCGGTCATTGGCACAGGCTGGCCTGACCGATATCCCGCGCGATTCGATGGCGATGCTAGGGGATCTGGCAGCCGAGCTCAGCCCCGGCGATTTCGCGCAGACGCTGGAAAAGCTGGCCCTGTACAAACGCGGGGACGGCACCGCGCTGACAGTCGAGGACATCGAGGCCTGCGCCCCGCAATCCAACGAGGCCGCGCTGGACGATGTTCTGAACGTGGTGGCCGAGGGCCGCGCGCCCGAGATCGGCCCGCTGATCCGACGCCTGCAGGCGCAGGGCACCAACCCGGTGACGCTGTGCATCGGCGCCACGCGGCATTTCCGTACTCTCTATGCCTGCGCTTCGGACCCGGGTGGCGCGGCCCAGGGCATCGGCAAGCTGCGTCCGCCGATCTATGGCAAGCGGCGCGACCGCATCCTGCGGCAGGCGCAGGCCTGGGGGGCGCAGAAACTGCAGACCGCACTGACCGTGCTGACCGATACCGACCTGTCCCTGCGGTCGGCCGGGCAGACCGCGCCGGCCATGGCGCTGGTCGAACGGGCGATGATCCGCATCGCCATGCTGGCTCGGTCACGCTGACGTGACGGGGCGTCGGGCTTGACGCACCGCCCTGCGCCACCAACCTGTAGGTCAGCCAAGACAGGAGCACGGCATGTACAAACTTTATGGACGCGTCCACAGCCGCGCTTCGCGGGTGATCTGGCTGCTCGAGGAATTGGGCCAGCCCTATGATTTGATCCCGGCAGGGCCGCATGATCCGCAGGTTCTGGCCCTGCATGAATCCGGCAAGGTGCCGGTTCTTCAGGTCGGCGATGCCGTGCTCTCGGACAGCGTGGCGATCATGACCTATCTGGCCGACAAGCACGGGGCCTTCACCTATCCGGCCGGAACCCTGGAACGGGCCGAGCAGGATTCGCTGGTCAACGCCATGCTCGAGGAATTCGATGCGCCGCTGTGGCTGGCTACCCGGCACGCATTCATCCTGCCGCAGGACAAACGTGTTCCGCAGGTGGTCGAGGTCGCGAAATGGGAATTTGACCGCAGCTTCCAGCGCATGGGCCGCCGCTTAAAGGGACCGTACCTGCAAGGTGACAAGATGACGATTGCCGACATCCTGTGCGTCCATTGCATGAGCTGGGCCAAAACCGCCGATTTTCCGATGAATTCGGATGTGCTGAAAGCCTATGGCAAGGACCTCCGCGCGCGGCCGGCCTATCAGAAACTGGGCGAGCTGGCCAAAACCGCCTGAGCGCTCAGCCAGTCTGCGGCCGAACGCCCGGCCCATCGCCCGGTGGCGAAACAGCCGGTCAGAAGGTAGCCGCCGGTCGGTGCTTCCCAATCCAGCATCTCGCCGGCACAGAACACGCCCGGCAGCGCCTTCAGCATCAGGCCATCGGTCAGCCCGCTGCGCATGACGCCGCCCGCGGTCGAGATCGCCTCGTCCATCGGGCGCAGTCCCGCGTGGCGCACGGGAAGCGCTTTCAGCAGCCCGACCCAGTCGGCCCGGGTCACGACCTCGCCTTTGGTCATTTCGTGAAACAGCGCCACTTTCTGCGCTGGCAGGCGCAAGCCGTTTTTTAGCCACCGGCTGAGCGTGGTTTTCGCGCTGGTCGCAGCGAGGCGGCGGCGCAGTTCTTCCTGCGGCAGGTCCGGCACCAGATCCACACGTAACGGCAAGCCCGCGCGCAGGGCCGGGGTCAGCGGGTACAGCCCACCCCCTTCAAGCCCTTTCTCCGAGATCACCGCCTCGCCCCGGCTGATGCGATCGCCCGCCATCCACCGCACCGATTTGAGTGCCCGGCCGAAATGCGGCGTCATGTGCGGGCTCCAACCCATCGCCAGCGCGGCATTCGACGGCGCGAAAGGCGCCAACGGCACCCCCTTTTCCGCCAGAACCGGCGCCCAAGCCCCGTCCGAGCCCAGCCGCGCCCAACTAGCGCCGCCAAGCGCCAGCACCGTCGCCCCGGCCGCGACCCGTTGCCCGCCGTCGGGCGTGTCGAACACCGCCGCCGCGCCGTCCCAGCCAAGCCAGCGCCAGCGGGTGCGGATCACAACCCCCATCCCGTCCAGCCGCTCCAGCCAGGCCCGCAACAGCGGCGAGGCCTTCTTGGCGCGGGGGAACACCCGCCCGGTCGAGCCAGTAAACAACTCTTGCCCCAGACCGCGCGCCCAGTCCTGCACCATTCCGGCATCGAAATCGGCAAGCATCGGACGCAGCCAGTCCGCCGCCTGTCCATAGGCCGGCAGCAGAGTCTCGAACGGTTCATCCTTCGTCAGGTTCAGGCCCGATTTGCCCGCCATCAGGAACTTGCGCGCGACCGATGGCTTGGCCTCGGCCACTAGAACAGCATGCCCGGCCCGCGCCAGTTCCTCGGCTGCCATCAACCCGGCCGGACCCGCCCCGATCACCAATGCCTGCGCCATATCTTTCCTCTTGTCTCGGGCCGGGCCCGGGATAAATCTAGCCTCGCCATGACCGAGGACTGCCCCATCTGCCCGCTCTGCGACCGCCCGATCCCCGACGGGACCGGCAGCCTGCACCATCTGATCCCAAAACTCAAAGGGGGCAAGGGCGGTCCCACGGTTCTGCTGCACGGAATCTGCCACAAGGAAATTCACGCCACCCTGACCGAGGCCGAGCTGGCCCGCAGCTACAACTCGGTCGCGGCATTGCGCGGCCACCCCCGGCTGTCGCGGTTTCTGGACTGGGTGCGCAAACGCCCGCCCGGGTTCCAGTCGAAAGTGCCCGGAAAGCGCCGCAGCCGCTGATCAGGCGGGCACGAACACCGTGCCATGCGCGGCACGGACGGGTTCGGTCAGCCCTTCGATGCCGATCCCGCGCAGGTCGGGCGTGGGTACGATGACGGCACCGGGAATGTGCTGAAACTCCAGCGTGGTATAGGGCCGTCGCCACAGCCATTCGCGATTGCCGACGGCCCAGAGGTCAGGGCTGGGCGGTCGCTCCTGTGTGAAGGCATAGCAGTGCAGGTCGAAGCCGTGCGGGGTTACATCCTGTATCGCCAGAAGCCGCATCCCAAGGCTGCGACAGATCGCATCCTCGGCCTGGATGTCGCCGGAGCGTAGGGTGATCTGGCCCACGCAGGCCCGGTCGAACGGGGCCTGCACGGGGTCGGCCTTCGGGCGGTTGCATTCGAAATCATGTTGCAGCAGTTCGATCGCAAACCCCTCGGGATCGGTGAGATGGCTCAAATAGCCGATGTCCAGAAACTGCGTCGGCTGGCTGACCTTGACCCCCCTTCGCCGCAGCCAGTCCGCCGCCCGGTCCACGTCAGGCAAGGTGATGCCGATCTTCCAGTACCGCTGCCCACGATCCGCGACATACCCGCCCCCGCCGGGCTGCAACACGATTTCCGCACCCCGGCCAGGGTAGCCGACCCGCCAATCCGCCCCGTCACGGCGCGACACCATGCCCAGCGCGTGGCGGTAGAACTCCGCCAGCCCGGCCGGGTCCGCCACGCGCAGATGCAGGGCGGCCAGCCTCATGCGCACATCCCGGCGATTCCGCAGGCGACATCAGGATCTGCCGCCAGGCTGTCGGAAACCAGCTCACGCGCGGTCTGCAACAGCATGTCGCGGGCCACCACCCGGTCGACCAGACCAAAGGCCAAGGCCTCGTCGGCCGTGATCTTCTGCCCGGCCATCAGGATCAGCTTGGTCCGTGCCGGCCCGATCAGCGCCTTCATGCGCAGCACGTCCGACGGCTGCGGCAGAAACCCCAGCCGCATCACCGGATAGAAGATCTTGGCCTCCGGCACCGCGATGCGCAGGTCGCAGGCCAACGCCATGCCGTTGGCCCCGCCCGCCATCGTGCCGTTCAGCGCGGCAACGGTCAGGCAGGGCAGCGCGGCGATGGCGCCCGACAGACGTTCCCATAGGTCCGAGGTGGCCAGACCCGCCCGCGCCTCGTCCAGATCGGCACCGGCGCTGAAGACCTTGCCGGCACCCGTCAGTATCAAGGCCCGCGCCTCGGTCGCCGCCTGGGCGATATCGACCAGTTCGGCCAGCATCGCCCCGGTCAGCGCATTGGCCTTGCCGGGATTGTTCAGCACCACGGTCCACAGGCCGTTTTCCTTGGTCAGTTCGATCACGTCAGGCCGACCCTCTTGCGGATGTCGTCGCGGCGCAGAGAAATCTCGGTGCCCAGAAATTCGTCGGCGTCGGCCGAGCACATCCACAACAGCGCGCGGGCCGGCCAATCGGCGGGGATATGATCTTCCCATTCAAGCTGGCTGACCGGGTTGATGCCGCTGGCCTTGATCGTCCGCTGCATGTCGGTGGCCACCGTGCCCGGCGACAGGCCCATCGCGCGGATGCCGTAGTGGGACTCTTCCAGGTGCAGACACTCGGTCAGCATCTTCGCACCCGCCTTCGAAGCGCAATAATGGCTCCAAGCCTCCACCGGGTTGGACGCAGCGCCCGACGAGACCGTCAGCACAGTTCCGCCGCCTGCGGCCCGCATCACCGGCAGCACCGCGCGCATACCGTAGAACACGCCCTTGAGATTGATGTCGATGGCCCTATCCCAATCCGCCGGATCAGCCTTGGCCAGATGCGATATCGGGTCGATCACCCCGGCATTGCCGATCAGCACGTCCACCCCGCCAAAGCGATCGACGCAGGCGGCCACCGCCTGATCGACCTGCGCGAAGTCGCTGACATCGCAGGCAATCGCGAGTGCCTGCCCCCCCAACTCGGCGGCCAGCGCGTCGATCTGCGCGCGGCTGCGGGCCACCAGCGCGACATTGGCCCCGGCTGCGGCAAAAACGCGCCCCGCCTCGGCCCCGATGCCGCGGCTGGCCCCGGTGATCAGCACTGTTTTTCCTTGCATGGACATCCCGTAATCCTTTCGGCTTGCAATCCGTTCAAGTCCTATCGCGCAAACGGGGAAAGCGTCCACCCCTTGCCCCCTTGACGGCGTGCGCCACAGGCCCGACGATGCGCGCGAATTTCAACACGAAGGGTTCCCTTATGTCCGTTTTCCTTCGCCGCACGGGCGGCGCCGTCCTGGCCTATGTTATCGCGACGCAAGGCGCGCTGGCAGACCTGACCGCCAACGATGTCTGGTCCGACTGGCAGTCCTACATGGGCAGCATGGGCTATGCCGTCACCGGCGATCAGAGTACCTCGGGCAACGTCACCAGCATCAGGAACATGACGCTGAAGATGGAGCTGCCGGACGAGGATGGCGCGTTCGACATGGTCATCCCGGAAATGACCCTGACCGAGAATGGCGACGGCACCGTCACCATCGGCTTGCCGGAGAGCTTTCCCATGACCATCTCGGGTCAGGCCGAGGGCGAGGCATTTTCTGCCGCAC